>JBDTVD010000005.1:0-29478 GCA_040007375.1 Bacteroidota bacterium
GTTGATGAAAGAGCTTTTGTAAATATTATTCTTCCTTCTGTTTATACCATTCATCATATTAAATGGGTGAAGCCTTCTGATAAAGAAAGTTTAGAAGATTATTCAAAGCAGCTTCTTCTTCAAATTGATCAATCACCTCCATTTGCTCTGGTTGGTTTGTCATTCGGAGGAATTATTGCTACCGAAATTTCCAATCTTATCTCTGTAGAAAAAACAATATTGATTTCCAGTGTATCATCATCACAACAAATTCCCTGGTATTTTTCACTGGCAGGAAAACTTAGATTGAACAAATTAATTCCTGTTAATTTGCTTCATAAAAATAAAATGCTTTTCAACTGGATGTTTGGAGTAAAGAGTAAAAAGGAACAACTTCTTCTGAAAGAAATAAACGATACTCCTGATTTACATTTTACAAAATGGGCTGTTGATTGTATTATTCATTGGAAAAGAAAATCGAACAGGTTTATTCCAATTCATATTCACGGAACTAAAGATAAAATTTTTCCAATTAAAAATATTAACGTGGATTTTCCTGTTGAGAATGGCGGACATTTTATGATATTCAGTGAAGGAAAATATATATCAGAGAAGATTGCAGCCATCCTCAGTTCTGTTACCATGTAAAAAAAGAGTCAGGCATTTCCACCTGACTCATCAACCCTTCAACCACCAACTATTTTTTGCACTTGATACTTGTGTCTTGATACCTGATACTAACCCATCGGAACTTCCATCAACAATACTTCCGCATCACTGTCTGCTTTGATAGAAACTTTATCAGTTTCCCACACACCAAATCCATCTCTTGTATGCAACTGCTGACCATCAATAGTTACATCTCCTTTCAGAATAAAAGCATACACTCCATTTCCTTTTTTCTTCACTGCATAATCAGCGCTGATTCCTTTGTCGAAATTTCCCATGTGAAACCATGCATCCTGGTTGATCCACACTCCTGCATCATCAGCATTGGGAGAAAGAATCTGTTGTAATTTATTTTTACGGTCTTCCAGGTTCAGTGTGATCTGATCATAACGAGGTGCCAGATTTTTTTTGTTCGGGAAGATCCATATCTGCAGAAATTTTACTGCTTCACCTTTATTCTTGTTGTATTCACTGTGTGTGATTCCTGTTCCCGCACTTAATATCTGCACATCTCCTTTTCTGATCACTGCAACATTTCCCATGCTGTCTTTGTGTTCTAAATCACCTTCCAGTGGAATAGAAATAATTTCCATATTATCATGTGGATGTGTTCCAAAACCCATTCCTGCTGTAACAACATCGTCATTCAACACGCGCAACACACCAAAGTGCATTCGCTCCGGATTGTGATAGTTAGCGAAACTAAAAGTATGATGACTGTTTAACCAGCCATGATCTGCATGACCTCTTGAATCTGCAGTATGTAAAACTGTTTTTGACATAATCTGATTTTATTTGATGCAAAGATGCAACCTGGAGACAACCATTTCCAATAATCTAGATTAAGAAATGCATTCAATTGATTTACTATTTTGACACTAAGAAAAAAAAGTACTATTATTCAGGAACTGTTAAATTACTTTTTATGTTCTCTCAATTGTGCCGCTTTCATCTTACTTAAAAATTCCGGTGTTACTCCAATATACGAAGCGATCATTTTCTGCGGAAGTGTATTAATTAAAGTCGGATAATAATTGCAGAATGTTTCATAGCGTTGCTGTGCAGTATAACTTAAACTGTCAATCAATCGCTGACGACTGCTCACCAATGACTTTTCAGTAAGTATGCGAAAGTATCTTTCAAACTTCGGAACATCATTAAACAAACTAAGCTGGTCAGTTCTCGACATTAAGTAAACATCAGAATCTTCCAATGCATCAATAAAAAGGTTGCCGGGTTTTTGTGAGATGAAACTATACATATCTGTTATCCACCAGTCAGGAGGAGCAAATTGCAGGATATGTTCAAAACCATTTTCATCAATAGTATAAGCACGCAAACATCCTTTAACAACAAAGGCCACCTGGTTTGCCGTTTCCTGTTCGCGCAGAAAAAATTGCTTTCGTTTTATTTTGAGGTCATCAAGAAGACTGATAAATAATTTTTCTTCTTCAGCAGAAAGTTCAATGTGTTTTGCAATATTGCTGAGAAGAAACTGAGGATTCATTTCTGAATATTTCCTTTCAAATATAACTTAAGTTATCCTCTCTTTTAAATTTCTTTATCTTGTTTTTATTTTACTTCGCGTTTTAAATCTATATTTAGCTACTACCAATATGCGTTCTCTTATAACCATACTAATTCTGTTACAGTATTTCTGTATTAATCTCTCCGCACAAAATACTGATGATGTTAAAAGCTACGACTTTATTCCCGGAAGCCGTGTTGTTTTTGAAGATAACTTTACCAACGAAAAATCAGGAAATCCTCCTGCACGCTGGAATATGGAAGGTGGTTCTGCGGCAATTGGTTTTGAAAAGGAAGGTAACTATGTTTCCATTATCGAATATTATACAAAGCTATCACCTCTGATAAGAACTTTAACTTCTTTACCGGATACATTTACATTGGAATATGATAGCTGGCTGGATGCTGGTTATGATGGAAATCCAGGAATAGAATTAAGTCTTTTGAATGGCGATGAAGAATTGCTCATCACTCCAAATCGCGACAACATCTGGTGCCGCTTTCCGGGTGGAAATACAACTGCAGAAACACCGGAAAGTATCAAGGGTGCACTTTTTTACGACAGGTGGAATCACATTGCGGTTTCCTATATCAAAAAACAATTAAATATATATATCAACCAGGAAAGTGTTATCAGTATAAAAGACTGTAATTTCATTCCGAAGCGAATTATTCTGAAAGGAAACAGCAGTCAGGGTATGAAAATGTTTTTTAAGAATTTCCGGTTGGCTAAAGGAATTCCTTCAGGCATTGATGAAGCATTGTCAAAAGGAAAATATATAACAAGTGGTATTCGTTTCGATATAAATAAGTCAACCATAAAACCGGAAAGCATGGGTGTGCTGAATGAAATTGCAACTTATCTGAAACAACATCCCGGAAAAAAACTGGAAGTAGGGGGATATACTGACAGTGATGGTGAACCTGCTGATAATGTGCGTTTATCACAAAGTCGTGCAGAAGCTGTTAAGGAACAACTAAAAACAATGGGAGCCGATGTTTCCGGATTAACAACAAAAGGTTATGGTGAAGAAAATCCTGTTGAAACGAATGCAACATCTGAGGGAAAAGCGAATAACCGAAGAGTGGAATTAGTTCAGCAGCCATGAGATGATTTAATATATATAAAGTGATTATCCTTTAAACAGCATCAGTTCTTCTTTATCCATGATAATATTTTTCTCAAACTGAAGTCCTGACTTTTCAAGCAACTGAATTGATCGTATATTTTCGGGCAATGTTATTCCGAATATTACAGGAAGTTGAAGTTTGTTTTTAGCATAATCCATTGTTGCGGTGGCAATTTCTGTTGCATATCCTTTCCCTGTAAACTGTGGTAAAAAGGCAAAACCAATATCAGGATGTTCCAGCGATGCACGTTTGATTATGCCGCACATTCCAGCCGGAATCATTCCTTCTTTTAATAGTACCATCATCAGTCCGAATCCATTTTCCTCATAACTTTTCATTGGACCATTTTGCAGATATTTTTTTGCATCTTCCACCGACTTTACATTTCTATCACCGATATACTTCAACCATCCGGGAGTATTAAGCAGCGCAATAATGAACGATGCATCATCAAGTGTGAATTCGCGAAGTGCTAAGCGTTCCGTTTCCAGTATTATTTTCATTCTTTTATAAAAGATATTCGATTTGCAATAATATATATTCTTATGTTTATTTTTTAAAATTCGTTACAATACAATACCTGTTTCCTTTCTCTTCTTATTTGTTAAACCTGCAGCAATCAGATCATGTGGTCTTTTGAGTAGTTGCTTCCATTGCTCTGCTTTATTTTAACATAACATATCACAGCAAATTCCGTTAAATAGCAGTTAATGACAGTTACATTACTTACCTTGCACTTATGTTGACCTCTGTCTTTATACCTTTGTACATCGATGACAAATCCAGATAATTATCAAGTCCTGCTTAATAAGCTGGATGAATTTATTCGCAAATACTATAAGAACCAACTCATTCGGGGTGGATTATACACCATAACTGCAATCCTGGCTTTCTATCTTTCAGTGGCTCTGCTGGAGTCATTTGCCTGGTTCAGCAGTACGGTCCGTTCCGTATTATTTTATTCTCTCATTGGCTCTTCCCTGTTTATTCTTTACAAGTGGGTATTTATTCCCCTTTCGCATTTGTACCACATCGGCAAAATTATTTCACATGCAGAAGCTGCCCGCATCATAGGCGAACACTTCAGCGACATCAGCGATAAGCTGTTAAACACACTTCAGCTGAAACACCAGGCCTCTTATCCTGCCGATCAGATGGAACTTGTGTATGCCAGCATCAATCAGAAAAGTGATGAATTACGACCTGTACCATTTACTGCTGCAATTGATTTTTCGCGCAACAGCAAATATGTTCGTTATGCATTAATACCAGTACTTATTCTTGCAGTGATATTAATAGCCGACAGAAGTTTACTAAGCGAAAGTACAGCACGTCTTATTCAACATGGAACGGATTTCATTAAGCCTGCACCTTTTCAGTTTCTGGTTACTAATAAATCATTACAGGTAGTGCAGAATGATGATTTTCCACTTACTGTAAAACTTGCTGGTGATGAAATTCCTTCTGAGATATATATAAGTTATAACGGTGCACAATTTCGTCTTGATAAAGAAGACAAGATGAACTTCGCTTACCAGTTTAAAAATGTTCAGAAGAAAACAACTTTTACTTTAACAGCTGATGGCTTTTCATCACAGGAATATACTCTGGATGCATTAGCCAACCCTGTTGTTACCAATTTTGAAATGAGCTTAACTTACCCTTCTTATTTAGGTAAGCAAAATGAAATGGTGAAGAACACCGGCGATCTGATGGTTCCTGCAGGTACACTGGTGCGATGGATATTTAATACTGAAAACACCTCACAACTTGAATTGTTATTTCAGGATACAACTTATAAATTAAGTGGAAATCAGTCTCAATATACTCTCACACGTAAACTTTTAAAAAATAATTTATATAGTGTGAGGACTTCCAATGATCAGTTGAAAAGCCGTGATTCATTACGATATACCATCAATGTAATTCCTGATAATTATCCTGCAATTGATGTAGAGCAGCAACAGGATTCTGCATCTTATAAAAAATATTATTTCCGTGGATTGGTTAAAGATGATTATGGATTAAGCAGACTGCAATTCCGTTATAAGTTTCTAAAAAGAGATAGTGCCGGTCCGGATGCAAAAGATCATTTCGAAGAGGAGATTGCTTTGAACAGAAATGTACAACAGGAGCAGTTTTTTTATTTCTGGGATCTCGGTACATTAGGATTACAACCGGGTGATGAGATAGAATATTATTTTGAAGTATGGGATAACGACGGAGTAAACGGTGCAAAGTCAGCACGCTCTCAGTCCAATATATATAAAGCACCATCATTACAGGAGCTGGCTGAAAATGCAAACAAGAAAAATAATGAATTGAAGGATGATCTGAATGATGGATTAAAGAAAGCAAAGAAGCTGCAACGTGATTTGTCAGATGCTAATAAACAGCTGATGAATAAAAAGAATCTGGATTACGAAGACCGTAAAAAAGTTTCTGATATACTGGAACAACAGAAAGAACTGGAGAAGAAAATTGCAGAAATACAAAAGCAGAGTGAAGAAAATACACAGAAACAAAATGAGTTTCGCAAGCCTGATGAGCAATTAGCTGAGAAACAAAAACAACTGCAGGATCTTTTTGAAAAACTGGTTTCTCCGGAGATGAAAAAGATGATGGAAGAGTTGCAGAAGCTGATGGCAGAACTTAATAAACAGGAGTTGCAGGAAGCAATGGATAAGTTGAAGCTGGATAATAAAGACATGGAAAAGGAAATTGACCGTGCATTGGAATTATTTAAAAAGCTGGAACTTGAACAACAGATGAAAGAGACTGCTGACCAGTTGGAAAAACTTGCAGAGGATGAAGACAAGTTAAGTGAGAAAGCAGAAGAAAAAAAATCAGATGCTGACGAAATGCAGAAAGATCAGAAAGAGCTGAGTAAAAGTTTTGATGAGTTGCAGAAACAACTGGATGATATAGCCAAGAAAAATAAAGAACTTGAATATTCGCAGGATATGCCCGATATGAAACCGGAGCGGGAAGAAACGGATAAGGAAATGCAGAACAGTGAAGAGCAGTTAAGCCAGGGAAATAAATCAAAAGCAGGAAAGTCGCAGAAAAAAGCTGCAGATAAATTACATCAGATGGCTGCAATGATGCGCAACCAGATGAATAAAAACGAAGATGAACAACAGGAAGAAGATATGCAGGCTATGCGTGCTCTTCTTGAAAATCTTTTGCATTTTTCTTTTGAGCAGGAAGGATTGATGGAAGAAGCAAGAACGATGGACATTAATAATCCTCGTTATCTTAAAATCGCACAGCAACAACGTAAACTGAAAGATGATGCACGCATGCTTGAGGATTCATTACTTGCATTAAGTAAACGGGTGATGCAGATTCAGAGCGCTGTTAACGAACATCTCACTGACATTAATGCTAATATTGATAAATCAATTAATAATCTCCAGGATCGTCAGGTTGCACAAGCCAGAAGCAATCAGCAATTTGTTATGACAGCAGCAAATGATCTTGCATTAATGCTGAGCGAATCACTGGATCAGATGCAACAGGATATGCAGGAGAAAAAACCCGGCAGTGGAAAATGCAATAAACCCGGAGGAAAAGGCAAAGGAAAACCAGGTCCCTCAGCCAGTGATGTGAAGAAAATGCAGGAGAAACTCTCTCAACAGTTGAAAGAGATGAAAGAAAAAGGTCAGAAACCAGGTCCTGGACAACCAAATAAAAAGCCTGGTGAAAAACCTGGAGAAGGGGGAATAAGTCAGGAACTGGCAAAAATGGCGGCACAACAGGAAGCAATTCGCAATGCTTTAAAGGGTTTAAATACGGATGAAAACAAAGACGGAAAAGGAAAGCTGGGAGACCTTGGGAAGATTATGGAGCAGATGGAAGAAAACGAGAAAGACATTGTAAACAAGCGTATTACCGACGCTACTCTGCGACGCCAACAGGATATAATGACCCGTTTACTGGAATCAGAAAAAGCAGAAAAAGAAAGAGAGCAGGAAGAAACCCGGGAGTCCCATGAAGCACGTCCGGAGACTGGTAGAAATCCTGGCCAGTTTGAAGAATACAAGAGATTAAAACTTAGAGAAATGGAATTGTTGAAAACCATTCCACCTTCTTTGACGACGTTCTACAAAAACTTAGTTAATTCGTACTTTCAAAGCCTGGAGAACTAAGCAGCATTTGCAACGATGAACACTGATAAACAGACCTACAGCATGCAGATAGTATCGCAACCTGAGAGTATCAACCTGGTTGAAAAACTCATTGACGAAATTAAATCCGAATATAATATTCACGAAGAATGTTATGGCAACATGTTAGTTGCTGTTACAGAAGCAGTGAATAATGCCATTCAACATGGCAATAAATATGACCCTGAGAAAATGGTTCATGTTGCTTATGAAATTGAGCCGGATCAGATTGCATTTACAGTTACCGATGAAGGAACAGGATTCGATTATATAAATCTTCCTGATCCAACAGATCCTGAAAATCTGGAAAAGCCAACTGGCCGTGGAGTATTTCTTATGAAACATCTTGCTGACCAGATTATTTTTTCAGAAAATGGAAGAGTAGTAGAGTTGTTTTTTAAGACAGCAGGCCCCAGCGCAAACTAATTTCTTTGAATCATCCGATTTCTTTTTTTATTTCCGGAATAACATTTACTCTTCGTGGTAAAACCAAATTACGGAAATGGATTTCTTCGTCCATACGGAAAGAAGGTTTTAAACTCACTTCCTTAAATTACATCTTCTGCAGTGATGAATCATTGCTTGAGATGAATATCAGACACTTAAATCATCATACCTACACGGACATCATCACTTTTGATCTTTCATCTGAAAAAAAGACAATTGATGGGGAAATATATATAAGCATCGACAGGGTGAAAGATAATGCAGCAAAATTTTCAATTCCCTTTACACAGGAATTGCATCGAGTAATGATTCATGGTACACTCCATTTATGCGGATATAAAGACAAGACGCCGGCTGCTCAGAAAAAAATGCGTAAACAGGAAGATTTCTATCTGGCAAAAATTATATAGTTATAATTCCGGACAAGTATTCATATCCTGAATTATATATATATTCCATTTCAGTTACGATCCAAATTTAAACTGGTATCTTCTTTCTGATCTTGTTATTTTGTGTGAAACACGTATTCCTGAAAAATGAGAAAGCAGTTGTTGATTATCAAGTGTAGAAAGCTCACTTGCTATACGAGAGTAAAAATTCTTTGGGGGCTCTTCATCAAAAGTGATTTCCTTAGGTTTTGTTGTTGAAACAGATTCTACCAATTCAACTGCAGGCTTCACATCTTTACAGATACGAATGGTATTTGTTCCTAAGCGATGAATCAGACTCAGATCTTCATTAATCAGTTCTTCTGAAACTACTATGTGGAAAGCCGGGAGTTCTGTCATTCAGCAAAGTTAACATTTAATATAAGCTTCCATGCAATTTATTCAGCCAGATACAAAGATTCAATTTTTAAATAAAGCTGCTTTTTTACCTCTGAAGTGAGAATAAAAGAAAGAAAGTCCTCAATGGAGGTTTAGAGAGTAAAAAGCAGATAATTTTCAGTATATTAGCATAATTTATTTTTAACAGGTGTGATATGACAAAGAAAATGGTTGCCGATGGCAGTGTGACAATAAGAGAGAAAAAATTTTTCTATGAATTCTGGTCTGATAGTTCTGATGTAACTGTGAAAATTTTTCTGAGTGGTAAGAAGGGAGAAAGCACGGAATATATAAGAGATGATAAAATCAATCTTAAAAAAGAAATGGAAGCGGCACTTTTAGCAGCAAAGGTTTTTAAACGCTGATAATTTTCCGAAACATCTGTTTCACTTTTTCAGAAGAATTTATTTCATTGATAATATTCAGTCGTTTGTATTTTATTGATGATAAACTCTTGATGCAATTATTTTTCCTTCTTTAATTACCAATACTTCTGCAACATTCATGTCTGCATCTCCAGGTGCTTTTCTTGTATACTCCATAAATACTCTTTGTTGATCTGCAGTTATAGTTTGTTCTATATATTCCAGTTCGGGAATCCTCTCAAATGCATCTTGCCACCATGATCGCAATGCATTTTTTCCCTTAATCAATCCATGTGTTTCCGGATGTCGGATTTTTAACTTAGGACTGAAGTGTTCAGCATTGTCATCATACAACGAAAGAAGATTTTCCAGGTTGTGATTGTTAAAAGCCTGTAGCCATAGTAAAGCAATCTCATTATTTTTCATATGGCATATATTTTTCATGTAACATTACACAATACATTAATTCTTTTTGTTTAACCCAGCAAACTTGCCTAAAAGCCGTAAATATATATTTTCTCCGGCCATTGATAATTACTTTACTGATATACATCAGGCATGGTTGTTTGTTTTGCGCTATTTCAAAGAAGCATTTAAAGCACCATTTCATTTCCGCGAAATTATTAATCAATGCTATGAATTGGGAATACGTTCTCTTTCTCTGATCACATTAACAGGCTTTATCGTTGGAATTGTTTTTACTAAGCAGTCGCGTCCTTCGCTGGAAGAATTTGGTGCAACATCCTGGCTGCCTTCTTTAATTGCAATCGCCATTGTTAAAGCATTAGGACCACTGGTAACAGCTCTCATCTGTGCCGGCAAAGTCGGATCAGGAATAGGTGCTGAATTAGGCTCTATGAAAGTTACCGAACAGATTGATGCAATGGAAGTATCCGCTATCAATCCGTTTAAATATCTTGTAGTAACGCGTGTAACAGCAACAACTATTATTATTCCTGTACTTGCTTTCTATTGCAGTTTTGTTGGGTTGTTTGGTTCCTATATCAACATACATATGCAGGAAGACACCAGTTTTATATCATTCTTTAAAAATGGGTTTGAAACAATCCGCTTTCTGGATGTATTTACCGGTGTGGTAAAAGCTTTGGTATTTGGTTTCACGATTGGAATTGTTGGTTGCTCCAAAGGATTTAATGCATCACAGGGAACGCGTGGAGTTGGTAAAGCAGCAAACCAGGCCGTCGTGCTTTCCATGTTTCTTATATTTATTGAGGAGATTATAATTGTACAGGTTTCTAACTGGATCCGTTACTACTGATGAAAGAACATAAAGACCATATTATATATAAAGAGAAACCTGTAATGGTTATTTCAGGATTATATAAATCATTTGGTGATCTTGAAGTTTTAAAAAATGTGAATCTCACTGTTGGTACCGGCGAAAATGTGGTAGTGCTTGGAAAATCAGGAACAGGAAAATCGGTATTGATAAAAATTATTGCAGGATTGCTTAAACCGGATAGAGGTGAAGTGATGGTGCTTGGGAAACAAGTGGATAAATTATCAGAAAGAGAGTTGAATGAATTGCGATTGCACATTGGATTCTCTTTTCAGAACAGCGCTTTATACGACAGCATGAATATATATGGAAACCTGGAATTTCCTCTTATTATGAATCATCCAGGTTTGGGTAAGAAAGAAATAAACTATGCAATTGAGGAGGCTCTTGATGCAGTTGGTTTAAAAAATAAAATAAATGTAATGCCTGCTGATCTTTCAGGTGGTCAGAAAAAAAGAATAGGCATTGCACGGACACTTATTCTGAAACCTCAGATTATGCTTTATGATGAACCAACAGCCGGACTGGATCCTGCAACAAGTTCTGAAATCAACAACCTGATTCTTGAAGTGCAGGAATTATATAATACCAGTTCTATAATTATTACACATGACTTAACCTGTGCACGTGTAACAGGTAACCGCATTGCTGTATTGTTGAATGGAAGTTTTCTTAAAATCGGAACCTTTGAAGAAGTCTTCAGCACTGATGACAGTACCATAAAAAGTTTTTACGATTATAATTTTATTACAGCTCATGAATGAAAAATCTAATAAACGTCCCGTTTTAGTTGGTCTCTTTATTTTTATTGGCCTTCTGTTTCTTATTTCAGGTATACTGATAATCGGAAATCTGCATGAAACATTTCAACAGAAAATAAAAATTGTTGCCGTATTCAATGATGTAGAAGGAATACAGGCAGGAAATAATATCTGGTTCTCCGGAGTAAAAATCGGGACAGTCAGCAGCGTTCATTTTTTAAGCCGGACGAATGTAAGAGTAGAACTTCGTATTGAAACTGCATCACAGGAATATATTCGTAAAGATGCCAAAGTAAAAATCGGAACAGATGGTTTGATCGGCAATAAAATTCTGGTGATTTATGGAGGCACAACAAAAGGTGGTGCAGTTGATGAAGGTGATACGTTAAAAGTAGAGACTACATTATCATCTCAGGACATCATGAATACACTGCAGGAAAACAACAGGAATCTTCTTTCTATCACCAGTGATATTAAAACTCTAAGTAGTAATCTTGCCCAGGGAAAAGGAAATGCGGGAAAGCTATTACAGGATTCTTCATTATATATAAACCTTGCTGCCACTTCTGTACTTCTTAAAAATGCATCACAGAAAGCTGAACATATGATGTCATCACTTTCAACATTCAGTGATGGATTAAATAAGAAAGGAACACTGGCTCATGAACTTATTAGTGACACAACCATTATTCCATCCATAAGATCATCAGCACAAAACCTGAAAGAAGTTTCTGATACTGCAAGCAGCTTAATGACTAATCTTAATTCTGCCAGCAGAAATAAAAACAGCACACTTGGTGTTTTATTATATGATGAAGATGCAGGCAATCATATGAAATCAATTATTGCACACATGGACACCAGTTCGCAAAATCTCAATGAAGATCTTAAAGCTGCACAACAGAATTTCTTATTGCGAAAATATTTCAAGAATAAAAAATAACTACTTAGGCTATTTCTCCGCAATTGGAAATTTCAATTTTCTTGGAGGTTTTCCCGCTTTGACTTCCGTATGATTCTACTTTTTTAAGTACGTCCATTCCTTCAACAACTTTTCCAAACACAGTATGTTTGCCATCAAGCCATGGAGTAACTATTGTAGTAATAAAAAACTGTGATCCGTTTGTATTAGGACCTGCATTCGCCATAGAAAGTAAACCAGGTTCACTGTGTTTAAGAGTAAAATTTTCATCCTTGAACTTCTCTCCGTAAATACTCTTACCGCCTGTTCCGTTATGATTAGTGAAATCTCCTCCCTGACACATAAAATTTGATATCACACGGTGAAAGGACGAGCCTTTGTAACCGAAACCTTTTTCTCCTGTACATAATGCACGAAAATTTTCAGCAGTTATTGGAGTAACATCAGCATTCAGTTCGAAAACAATTTTACCCATTGGTTCACTGTCAGCAGTAATATCAAAATATACTTTAGGATTAGCCATTTTATTTGCGTTTGCGCAAAAGTATATTTTTCCGGTTAACTGTTATTAGTAAATTTTAACAGGATGAGCTGTAATTATAATTTGATACTGATATTACTGTTCAAGCAATCGAAACAATTCATTCAGGTTTGGTGAAAGAACAATTTCAGTTCTTCTGTTACGTGCCCTTCCTTCAGAAGTGGTATTATCATCAACAGGAAAAAATTCACCTCTGCCTGATGCAATAATTCTTTTCGAATCCACGCTGTATTCATTGGTAAGCACTCTTACAATTGATGTAGCACGTGCAACACTCAACGCCCAGTTGTCTTCAAATTTACCACGTATAGGAACAGAGTCTGTATGACCTTCAATCATTACATTTATATCAGGTGTATTATTAAGCACAGTTGCCAGTGTTTGTAATGCCTGTTTTCCCTGGGGATCAACAGCAGCACTTCCCGATTTAAACAATAATTTTTCCTGAAGTGATACATACAATTTCCCGTCTTTAATTTCCACAGTTAATTCATCAGGTTTAAAGTTTACCAATGCATCAGCAACAGTTTTACGCAACTTGTTCAGTACATCTTTTTGCGATTGAATAAGATTCTGCAGATCAGTCAACCTTTTCTTTTGGTCTTCAATAGTCATCTGTGAATTTGCAAGCTGCGATTGTGAATTTGCAAGTTGTGACTGTGATGTGGATGAAAGATCATTCAGATTTCTTTTCAGGGTATCCATCTGTTTCTGAAGCACAGCATATTTATCATAACAAACATCTAAGTTACGCTGCAGTTCTGTACTGTCGCCTTTCAGGGCTTTTACTCTATTCTGTTCGCTGATAAGCTTTTTTTTGGGAACGCAGGATGCAAAAATCATCAGTGTTGCTAAAAAAAGTATCTGTATGTTTTTCATGGTAAGTGGTTGTGAGGTGAAATTGTATTTCAGAAAGTTAAAAAAACATGCCATTACACAATGCTTCTATTAATTCCAACAATTATATATTATTTTGCAAGACATATTGAACCGTGATTTCACATCGTAAAATAATTCACATTGACATGGATGCTTTTTATGCTTCTGTAGAACAACGTGATTTTCCGGAACTAAAAGGTAAGCCTGTTATTGTAGGTTCTCCGGAAGGAAGAGGTGTGGTTCTTACCTGTAGTTATGAAGCAAGGAAATTCGGAGTGCGTTCTGCCATGCCGGGAAAGGAAGCATACAGATTATGTGCTGAAGGAATTTTTGTTCCTCCACGATTTCCAATATATAAAGAAGTATCACAATCCATCCGCAATATATTTTTACGCTATACACATCTGGTAGAACCACTTTCTCTGGATGAAGCATACCTGGATGTTACAGATGATAAACTTCAGATAGGATCTGCAATTGAAATTGCCCGGGAAATAAAACGCCGCATTTTTGAGGAAACTTCACTCACAGCATCTGCTGGTGTTTCTGTAAATAAATTTGTTGCGAAGGTGGCTTCCGGTATGCAGAAACCTGATGGACTTACTTTTATTGCTCCTTCGAAAATTGAGTCTTTCATGGAGCAACTGAAGGTGCAGGATTTTCATGGCATAGGTAGAGTTACTGCTGAAAAAATGAATGGTGCAGGAATATATACAGGTGCTGATCTGAAGAAAATTTCATTGGATGAACTGATAAGTGCTTACGGAAAATCAGGGACCTTTTATTACAACATTGTGCGTGGAATTGATAACAGACCTGTTGATCCTGATCGTGAAACCAAATCAGTAAGTGTGGAAGACACCTTTGCAGAAGACGTAACTGATATGAAAATTATTTTAGATGAACTGCAACGTCTCTCACAATTATTATTCACACGCATTACACGTTACGAACTTTATGGAAGAACAGTAACACTCAAGATTAAGTATTATGATTTTAAAATTATATCGCGAAGCAAAACTTTTTCCGGTAAAGTAACAACTGCTGATGAAATTCTGAAAGCAGTTGAAATACTGATTTTACAGACGGAAGCAGGAACGAAAAAAATCAGATTATTAGGAGTAGGAGTTTCGGGATTTGATGAAACGATGCAACTGGAATTGTTTTGATTATTGTCCTTTCACAAACTTCAGTGTATATATATTATCAGAATCCTTCAGAATTACCAAATATAATCCGGCTGAAAGATGCGAAACATTAATTTCGGAATCCCTTAAAACCTCATTCATTAACATTTTCCCTGAAACATCACTGATGGATATTGTTAAACTTCTATTGTGTAATCCATTGAAGTGAAGAACATCATGAACGGGATTAGGCTTAATTGAAATCTGATCATTTTTTAAATCATTCAGAGTGGTAATAATAACAGCGATACATTGTGTTGTATCTACACATCCCTGCTGGTCGATTATGCATGCATAGCTTCCTGATAATGTTGGGAGATAATACATCTGTGTTGTATTAGAAATAATACTACTGTCATTACAATCATACCACTGGTAATTTCCCAATGAAGAAGTAATTAACGAGTCTCCGGAAGAAGTAATTGTGAGAGGGCTGCTGACATTTAAATTCAGGGTTACAATTGAATCACATCCCAATGCATTCAGGAAAGTATGATTATATATTCCCTGTAATGCAATAAAATCACTTCCAAAACTTAATGAATCTCCATCACAGATAAAAGCAGAAACCGAATTACTTGTAGCTATGCATCCTATTTGAATTAAATTACTGATTGCAGCACATCCGTAAACACTGGTTACAACAACAGAATAACTTCCGATACTATCAAGATGTAAAAACTGCTGATCAGCACCGAAAATACTATCACCATTTAAAAACCATTGATACTTGTCAATTGTTGAAGCAAATAATGAGTCCCCTTTTAAAGCAAACAATGAATCGGTACCATTATACATAATCTGGGTGGTAAATAAATTACAATCCACCAAAGTATTTTTCACGGTGTTTGTTAGAACAGGTACATTAAGATCAAAATAAATATGTGCAGTATTACTGATTTCTGTTCCTGCCTGCAAATTATTTTTTGTCCGGATTCTGTATTTTATATATCCATTGCTGGCAATCTGATCCACATTACTGTCTGGTAGCATGATCTGATCAAAACGGAATGCTGCCAAACCAAACTCATCAACTGTTAAATTGGTTAAAGGATGTGATACCCGAAGTATTGAAA
Organism: Bacteroidota bacterium; assembly: GCA_040007375.1. Taxonomy (GTDB): domain Bacteria; phylum Bacteroidota; class Bacteroidia; order AKYH767-A; family OLB10; genus JANOXC01. Next base: position 15,781 of record JBDTVD010000005.1, read on the forward strand.
GTGATGTCCAGTCAAGATCAGAACTAAATCCATCTTTAACAACTACATTATATGCGGTGTCGTTTCCCGTATTTTGAAAACGTATTGTATAAGTCAACCAATCTGTATTTATATCAATAGCACCATATACACCATATCCTTCAGGAGTAACCTGTTTATCATTCGGATCAAAGGAGCAGGATACAAGCCCTCCAATGAAATCAAAAACTGAATCGGTTTGTGCATTACTGTATTTAATGGATGCAATCATTGTACTGTTAGAGTTGTTCGGACCTGTCACCACCTGTAGTACAGTATTCCATTGCTGAAACCAATTCAGGCTATCAATATGCCAGTAATAATAATTTCCTGAAACAGAATCCGGTGCTGTCTGAAAGAAGGAAACTGTAATATCGGGATGTACATATAATGCAACAACGGATTGTGTTGGCAGGAATGCTCCCATATTCTTCACTGTAACTGAAACGGTGCTCGCTGTGTTGCATCGTGTTATTTGAGCTGAAGAATTAATTGTGAGAATTACCGCTGTATCCTGAGCAGGAGCAATTCCAAAATCAAGACCTGTTTGTACAGGTTGTATTGAATCAACAGAAGCAATGAGTGTATCAGGATTATTTGTAATATAATATTGTGCAGTAGGTGGTGCCCAGATATTAAAAGTACCTTCATTAGCACCAATGTCGTAATCTCCACGACTGCTTGTAAATGTAAGAATGTTGTTGGCCGTAGAGCGTATGAGTTGAAAAGGAATTTTTATTTCTGAAGAATCTAAATCAGCATCCAGGTTATAATCAGCGAACACTGATCCTTTCAATCTTAATTTGTTCGAATAATAATTTTCTGTTGATATAATAGTGTTTAAACTTAAACAGACATAATCATTTCGTGAATCGTTGTTAATATCTGTAAGCATCATTCCATGTGTATGCGAATTTCCCGGAGCATTTTCTCGTGAATTGAGATCTCCAAAACCCAGATTTCGATTTAGAAATTGATAATGTGGATATCCGGCACTCCATGACGACAATACATCAGCATCTCCATCTTCGTCAATATCACAGGTATATATATATGACGCACCTGCTCCTAAATTATTCTGATATTTTATAACGCCTATAAAATTTCCATTTCCATCATTAAAATAAACCCACAAATCATTACTAAAACTAACTACAATATCTTCAAATCCATTATTATCCATGTCTGCCACGTCAATATCTTCATTCCTACACAAAATTTTTATTGCAGTAAAATCCCCGGTACCATTATTCATCAATACTGCAACAGAATCCGATCTATATGGTAAAACGTAGTCCATAAAACCATCGTTATTAAAATCGGCAGAATCAAGGTCCCTCTGATTTTTTCCATACATCATCAACGGTATATCAATATCATAAACAGAAGTAAATAATCCGTTACCATCATTTTTGAACCACCGTCCGTCACCTATCAAATCAGGGTCTGAATCACCATCAATATCAAAAGCAAGTGGTCCTAATATTTGTCCGGGCAGAGTATCAGTTGTCCAGCTTCCTCCATTATTCAAGATTACAGGACATTCAGCTGAATTTGTAATTACATCTAATAAACCATCCATATTCAGATCAACAAATCCGGCCTGATAAAATGTACCACAGTTTTGTGCAATCAATTGTTGATCTCCAAATGTTCCGTTTCCATTATTAATATGTAAACCAACAAACCTTCCGTGTTCGCTTACTGTAATAAGATCTATATCGCCGTCATTGTCAACATCACCAGCATCCAGATCAGCGCCCCAACCCAATGCATTAGTTACTATATTTCTTCTTTCTCCTATTGAACCATTACCATTATTTGGATACCAGCCAGCTAATCCGAAAGGACTGCACATTAATAAATCCTGGTCGCCATCATTATCCATATCACCGGCTTCAAAACGAACACCACCAAGCGAGTATCCTCCGAGATTTTCTACCGTAGAATTAATCCACGTGAGACCGCTGTCATTACGTAATATTCTGATATCTCCGGATGTTCCACTGTTTATACTAAAATCCAAATCGTTATCACCATCAACATCAGCAACCATCAGGGGTCTTGCAATCTCAGCAGAAATAGTATCGAAGAATGTAAATGTTCCGGCACCATCATTTTTCCACAAGAGAGTTCCTGGTGTACCATAGGCAATCAAATCAACGTCTCCATCAGAGTCCATGTCTCCCAGATCCGACCTTAATGGAGAATTAAACTGAGCAATTAAATTCCTGGATCCAAAGTGTCCGGCTCCAGTTCCAGCATACCATCCTGTCTGTGCATTAGTTCCGCCGATCAACAAATCATCAACCAGGTCACCATTAATATCCTGCACGGAAGCAATAACGTTGGTGGCCACACCACTACTGTCTAAAGTATCACCAATAGAAAAGCTACCACTTCCATTATTTAACAATATATATACATAATTGGAAGAGCATCCAATATCATCAACAAAACCATCTCCATTAATATCTTTAAGCAATCCACTGGCATTAACTCCGGCAGGAGCATAAGCTCCCATTACAGTGAACATTAAACCAGCGCCATTATTTCTAAACCAGGTAGCGTTTTTAACGAGATCACCATCGCCATCATTATCAACATCAACAATTTTAAGGATGTCCTCGAAGTCAAATGATAAATTATTACTATTAAGAACCTGCTCCTTGACTGATGAAAAGTTTCCTCCGCCAATGTTTCGATATAACACGGTTCCTGAAAAATATGCATTTATTATCACATCGTTATCGCCGTCCATATCCACATCACCGGAAACAATTGCATCAGCATATAGAATTTCTCCTTCAAATAAGATATTGGGTGATCCGAACTGCGCCTTTGTTGAATCTGATAAAAAGAGAAGAAACAGGCATATCAGTATGCTGCGAACTATTTTTGACGAACAGGGTTTATTCATATAATGGCGGGTTGAGATAATTTAGTGATTGGTTTATCTACCAATGCTAACAAATGTATGGAGTATGCAGCCACCTCTGTGCAGATGCATTAAATTTTATTAAGTTTTTTAAAGAAAGGTTAAAACGGTGAATTGAAAACTGCCGAAAGCAATTATCTCTGCTTTAGGAGTGTCCAGATATTATGATAAAAAAATAATTGGTGCTTTCCCGATTTTACAAAATACTCCTGACGATAATATATATTATCCGGTCGTATTCTCCCCATCGTTAGCAGCTGAAAAATCCGCATCGTCTGTAGTGGGCAATTGTTCATCCGTAACATTTGTCATCTGCTGATAATTATGAATCAACGCCACTTTGAATTTCCTTTTATAATCATCCTGTAACCACTTTACATAGCTCTCAGATGTTTTACTAAGACATCTGCAATATACTCTCACACGGAAATCCACTTCTTCTTTAAGTAACTCCGTAAGTAATAATGCTTCATCAATATCAGTGCTGTTTTCCATGCAGATTTTCACCTGCTGTTCCAGTGAACGTTCAATCACATGTCGAGGACGTTCCATTCGTGAAATTGCCTTTTTATGTTCCTCCTTAATATCAAAATCAATAATTGCAGATTTTGAAAATTTACTACGCAGTTCATCCGGCATTATGTATTTATAATTCCGCTCAATCTCCTCATCACTTCTAAGACTAAGCAGGAATAAATCCGGTTCACGGAAAATAGTATCCCAGTCGATGTGTGCATCCCACAAACCAAAACGACTTAAATTATTTCCCAGGTCAATCACCGTAAATTCCTTTTTTCCCGGGAGAATGCGTGATCCTCTTCCTATCATCTGAAAATAAAGAGTAAGAGATCGTGTTGCACGATTCAGAATAACACACTCAACAGTTGGTTCATCAAAACCTGTTGTGAGAATACTTACAGAAGTAAGCACTGCATTTGGTGTATCACGAAACCACTGCAGAATTTCTCTTCTTTCTTTTGCTGTATGCGTGTTATCCAGATGTCTTACTTCATATCCTGCTTCGCGAAAAGAGGCATACACATATTGTGAGGTGGCAATACCATTATTAAATATCAACGTCTTTTTCCCAATACATTTTTCACGATAAGCACTCAGCAGCTTATCCTGCATGAGATTATTTGTATATAAACGTTCTGATGAACTCACTGTATAATCGCCGTTAATTCCGATTTTAAGGGATGTTAATCCAACATGATAACTGTACGTAGTTGCTTTGGAAAGAAATCCCATTCCTACCAGTGATGTAATAGATTCTCCAATAATAAGTTCGTCGTAATTATCTTTCATTGGAAGATTAATATTCGAGCTTAACGGTGTTGCTGTTACACCAAGCACTACTCCCTTTTCATAAAACTTAAACAGTTTTCCAAACGAATTATAATGTGCTTCATCAACAATCATTAACCCGATATTATCCAGATCAAGAATTTTATCACGCAACCTGTTATTCAGTGTTTCCACCATTGCAACATAACACTTGTATTCATTTGGAACAGGAAGTTCTTTCACATCGCTGTTGATTACTTTATTGGTTACACCAAATTCATTCAGCATGCGTGAAGTCTGATTGCACAATTCAACCCGATGTGTCAGAATCAAAACTTTTTTACCGGTGTCTGCAATATAACGCCGGGTGATCTCTGAAAAAATTACCGTTTTACCTCCACCTGTTGGTAGCTGATACAACAGATTATATCGGGAAGGATGAGCCTGTAATTTTTTAAAAATTTCCTCAATAGCTCCTCTTTGATAATCATAAAGCTGCTTACCTGAATTCTGCTCAGGTATTTCATAAGGATCAGCCGGAAATAAATGCTCGTCTTTTTGCAAGGGCCGCAAAGATAAAACTAAAAACAGGTTTGCCGGAGATTATTATTTATCCTGTAAGGTAAATGATCACTAAAAAGTTTCCTCTGAATAAAAAATCAGAAAATAAAAAAGACAAAGGAGTACAGTAAAACCTTCCTTTAGCACACAGTTTTTTTTGAGTGACATCTCACTCTTAGGGGTTGCTACTGATAGTTAATTTTAACTATTCTGATCAAAGTTTGTAACCTATAATTTTTACAGTTGTAATAATAAGTTGATCACTACTTCTTCAAAAAAGCTTGAAAACGAAAGTAAAATCCTTCTGCATTATATATAGTTATGGCACATTGCCAAAGCATTCATCTGTTAAAATGTTAACCTTTTAACATTATTATGGGCAACACATCCACCGCTGATATTCTGATTGTTGAAAATAAAGCTGAAGCTGCAGCTCAAATAAGAACGGCTATCAAAGAGGGTCGTCCTGAATTCCGTGTTCACTGGGTGAAGGATGGACGGAATGCAATGCACTTTATTTTTGGTGATGAAAATGAAGCATCAGCTATTCAGCAACCAAAAATGATTATCCTCAACTTAAGTGATCCTGAAACGAATAATATGGAAGTTATTAAAAGGATAAAAACCAATCCATCAACTATGCATGTTCAAGTGATCAGCCTGCTTTCCTCTCCGGGCGAAATTGAAATTTTTTCTGAAGCTATTCGTGCGGGCTCCAACATTTGCCTCATTAAAAATGCTGATTCTGTTCAGTTCGGTTTACAGATTAAACAGGAAGTGGGATTTTGCTGGAGGGTGTTTGAATGATGAGATTCAGAACTTTGAAAGCTAATCACAAAATTTTATTCCTGTATAATTTAACTAAACGGGAAGCGAAATATTAATTGCTGTTTTCACCGCCTTTGCTACAATATCAATAACCTTATTAATAGCTTCCTGTGCCGTCACAATGCCTATACCTTCAATTCCTAACATTACCGTTTTGAAAGCCATTCGTTGAATATCAAGTCTTGCTTTAAATTCATCATCATTGATCTCCCCTGCTAATTTTAATTTTGCAAGAAATTCTGCATTCTCTGAAAACTGTCGAAGTTCATGCTCTGCAAATGGCTTAAAGGATTCCCATCTGCTTCCCAGAATTGTTTTAACGACTATGATGCTGTCATTAACAATTTGATTGGTATTTATCTCTGTCATAACTTAATTGTTTTTGATTGTTCCACTTGACTTCAATTCTTCCTGCAACATAATTACAGCATCAAATGATGAATTGATTGCATTTTTAATATCTCTTCTGTCATCAATCCTGCTGTCCCGCAAACCATTTCGATGCATATTCATAAACACATGCATAGTGCTGTCAAGAAGAATTACTTGTTTCTTAACAATAGTACTTTTAGTGTCCAGGAATTTAGCGCGATCACTTAGTGCAATTAAATTTACTTCCATGTTATCGTAGTAATCCTGGAATTTCTCAAAAGACTGATTGGTTGAATCCTCATCCTGTAATGTCCGCATAAGTTTTATGAAATGAAGATTGAAATCTTTTTTCATGTTTGTGGTAGTCTCATCGATTACCGGATCATATCCTGTGATTAGCGTAATATGACATCCCGCAATTAAGAATATCGCTAGTGTGTATATTAATGTTTTCATGTGATGAAGATGTTTGTGGTAAAATAAATTAACTTAATTCAAATTCACTTAAAAAATTATGATCGAATTCTTTAATAATTTAATATGCCGATTGTTTTGATGGTGTATAAATATATACATGAACATGTTTTACAGGAGAAAAGCAGGAATGTAAAACTAACTGTCAATAAAAATAGTATCTTAATATATGCAAGCCATTCCTCATTTGCATGTGATTATTTCTAAACAATCTCCCTGTACTTTGTCTGACCCAGATTATTTTTATATGCTTCCAGAATCTGTTTTCGATTGCGTGATAGATCATAACTTACATGTACCCAACGATAGTTGAATTCATTAATAACCTGGTCAAAAGGAAGTTCTAACTGAACTATTTTTTTGAGGAGATTTTCATTACCCGTTTTAAAACAAACAATATCTGCTGCCTGACCTGTGAGATGCTGACTTCGCATTGCTCCTCCTATCATTGCATTTAATCGCTGGCAACGATAACCACTGCTTACATTAACGGATATTTTCAGTTCATCGCGCAATGGCTGTAAAATGTGCTTGCAAAGTAACCGGAGGTTTTCAATTTCTTTTTCTGAAGGCTGGTACTGTTCATCAAAAGAAAAACGTGCGGCCTGCTGGCTTAACAGCATTTCATACAGGGAAAAGTTTTTGGTGAGTGGTTGGTTGTCTGTCATTAATTTCGGTTTAGGTTTTTATGCTATCAGGCTTTATTAAAAAGTCCTGTTTTGCAGCTCTCACCAGACAAGTAATCTGTTTTCCGGCTGCTAATTGGTGCTTTTCAACAATGTCTTTCTTCAATGCGGCGGTAACTTTTATCTTACCAACGATTGCATCAGTATATTTCTTATAGCTGGTGGTTTTTGTTATTTTGATAGAAATATTTTTGAAACCATGTGTACTTCCGTCTGTTACGCTATCTACAATGCCCGTAACCTGTGTCCAGTTCTCAACTATGTTTGCCATATCCGTCTCATTTTAAGAGGATATAAACATACGATTTTACGGTGTGTCTCCGTCATGTTTCTTTCACTTCAATATTAACACTCCCTGTTGGTCCAGATTTACCAATTATTTTTAGCATAAGAGAAGAGTTCGATCAACATAAGGTACTATATCAATAGTGGTGCTTTTATCAGAAACGTTCTTTAAGCAGAAAAGGATTCCGTTTTAAATAATGGTGAAAAGTACAACCGGCTTAATTATTTTGTAATAAGGTTTACCCCGAATGTTTATGGTTATTTCACCATTACGTTATTTGACATTATGTGGGTTAGAATAATAAAAAGCTGCTACTGGTTAAAGTAGCAGCTCAATGAAAAATAAACAAGTGGTTAGTAGGTACCAGATGATATCACATTTTCAATGACAGCTATGCTACCAGAAGGCTGTATGTTGATTGATTTATTGTGAATCATATGACCGCCGCTTTTAGAATGTGACAAAGGAATGTTTCACGTTGTGGTTATTTAAGAGTGGAAATGCCTGATTGGAAAAACAAGTAGAAATACCTGATTTCAAAAAACACTTGGATTATCTTTTTTTTGAAACTAGAATTGCAAAATATAAACTTTAAAATCAATCACCATGGAAAATCAAAAAGTCAATTCAGATCCACCACCACTAACACCACCGCAAATAACAGTAGCCCAGGCCACCGCCCTAGCTGCTAGTTGGTATAATTATAATATAGAGACTCTTGGTCTTCAACCGCTACAATTTCCAATAGCATTCCTGTTTAATACTCCTGACGTTCAAAATGTGCTTAACCAGAGTGGTTGTGTCCAGGTTAGATTCTACTTAGGATATAATGGTGCTCCTTCAGACGCAGTTCCAAATGCACAAGGCCCATTTCAAATGTTTTATGTCGGTGTTGATTCTAAGGGAAACGATATGGTAGGCACTGCAAATATTATAAATGATTTCGCCTACCCATGTCCTGATACTTGTTCAGGTATGGCATTTGGCTCCAGCTCTGCAGAGTAGACATTTGAACATTCATAAACCTCAAATAAAAGCAGTTGTTTTTTATTTGAGGTTTGATCTTATCAATCAAAACAATTCAACAATTAATATATTTGACTGATCGCTTGTGATCAACGTATATTAATTGTGTTTAATGATTGATTTGTTTTTTAAGGTTGCACCCTGGTTAATAATCATTCCCTTAGTACTGTCATTATATCATTTTAAAATTCTTTCAGAAGAACTAAAAATTATTACCTACTACCTCATAGTTTCAACCCTTACCCAGATTATAGCATTTACGTTGTGGATACTTAGTAAGAATAATTTCCCCGTAGTACACGTGTATACACTTCTTGAGTTTTCCCTGCTGACTTTATTTTATTATTTGTTGATGAAAGATATTGTTACCAAAAAAATGTTTCTTCTCATTGTAGCAGCGTTTACCATTTACTCAGTGGTTAACTCTCTTTTCATACAAGGTCTTTTTCACATGAATACTTATGCTTCGGCATTAAGAAGCTTATTAATGATTTGTTTTTCGCTAACATTTCTTTTTACAGATATTAATAGAGATGATAAGGATAAAACCTATTTTTCTCCTGCTGTTAACTGGATCAACTACGGGCTGCTTATCTACTTTTCCGGAGCCCTGTTTCTGTTTTCATTTGTCCATTTTTCTCCTACTGATTTACATTCTCAGATTAACATCTGGGCTGTCCATTCTTTACTGTTAGGTGTTCTATATATATTTCTCACAATAGGCATATGGAAGGTTCGACGAATTTAATTTACTTGAGCCTTATCTTCGGAATGCTGGGATTTGCAATACTGGCCGGAGGTGTAGTTTTTTTTAATGTCCGCTATCAAAAAAATATTCTTAAAAAACAGCGTGAACTCCATCAAAAAGAAAATGAATACAAACTAATGTTGATCAAGAATACTATTGAAATAACAGAGACTGAAAGAAAACGGATTGCAGGCGATTTGCATGATGAGATTGGGTCACATCTTTCAACCATAAGAATGTTGCTGAATAATTTCAAAAGTAAATCCGATAACCCAAAGGAGGTCGAAGGTCTTGCTGATGAAAGTAAATCATTGCTTGATAATACGATTTCCAGTGTGCGTACTATTTCACATAACCTACTTCCTCCGGGACTGGAAAAGTTTGGATTAGTTAATACTCTTGAGGATTTATGTTCATCTCTTCGTGCATCAGCTTCTGTTTCTGTAGAGTTGAATGTTCAGGATGGTTTTCCTGAGTTATCAAAAACAACTGAACTTGCTTTGTATAGAATCGCCCAGGAGTTAACTACTAATTCTCTTCGCCATTCAAAAGCAATCAAGCTAACCATGAATCTGAATTTTGATAATGCAACAATTACTTTTTCTTTTCAGGATGATGGTGTTGGTATTGATGAAAAACTACTCTCACAAAAAAAGGGTCTTGGCCTGTTAAACATAGAGACAAGAGCAATAGCGTTGAACGGAAAATGTACTTTCACAACTGCAACAAGAAAAGGCTTTAAAGCAATCATTGAAATCCCTGGTTAGTCATGGAACAAAAAGTCAGAATTGGAATTGTTGATGATCAGCATCTCTTTCGTAAAGGGTTGATTTCACTTTGTAATTCCTTTAGAAATGTGGAGGTTGTTTTAGAATCGTCCAACGGAAGTGAATTGTACGAACTCTTTAACATTAATAAAGATCTTCCTGATGTTTTGCTTTTAGATCTGAATATGCCGGAGATTGATGGTATTGAAGTTACCAAGCATCTGAAAAAATCTCATCCAGCAGTAAAAATTATTATTCTCACTATATATAATGAAGACCGTTTTATTCTTCATTTGCTTGAATGCGGAGCGAATGCTTATCTGCTTAAAGATTGTGAACCGGAGGAACTGGAAAAAGCAATTCATGCAGTATATAATGATGGATATTTTTTTTCGGATTTTATTTTGAAGTTACTTCACAAAAATTCGGGTAAGCCTAAAAGAACCATTTCTTCCTCTCATCCCTTTATCGATATCAGCGAAAGAGAAAAAGATGTATTGTTGTTAATTTGTGAAGAATGCACCACACCTGAAATTGCCGAAAAACTATTTATCAGTCCAAGAACAGTTGAAGGGCATCGTAACAATTTGCTTTTAAAAACAGGATGTAAAAACACAGCAGGATTGGTAATTTTTGCCATCAAAAATCAACTTTTTCTGCCCTCTTTTTAGAGCTATTACTGAATAGAATTCTTTTTAAAATCCGGAAAAAATTATTATCTATCTTTGCTCCCCTTTTATAAGACTGATGTATTCAAATTATGATGTAATTGTTGTGGGTGCCGGTCATGCCGGTTGTGAGGCTGCTGCTGCTGCTGCAAATATGGGATCAAAAGTATTGTTGATCACTATGAATATGCAGACCATTGCACAGATGAGCTGTAATCCTGCAATGGGTGGAATAGCTAAAGGACAGATTGTAAGAGAGATAGATGCTCTTGGAGGTTATTCAGGAATTGTAAGTGATAAAAGCATGATTCAATTCCGCATGCTTAACAGAAGCAAAGGACCTGCTATGTGGAGTCCGCGCTCGCAGAATGACAGGGCTCTTTTCGCCCAAGAGTGGAGAATAATGCTGGAACAAACTCCAAATGTTGATTTCTGGCAGGACATGGTGAGTTCGTTGAAAATTGAGAATAACAAGGTTTGCGGAGTAGTGACCAGCATGGGAATTGAGTTTTCCTGTAAAGCAGTTGTTCTTACAAATGGTACTTTTTTAAATGGTGTAATTCATATCGGTGAGAAGAAATTTGGTGGTGGTCGTACAGGAGAAAAAGCTGCAACAGGTATTACTGAACAATTAGTAAAATTAGGTTTTGAAAGTGGCCGGATGAAAACCGGAACACCTCCGCGTCTTGATGGGAGATCATTAGATTATTCAAAAATGGCGGAGCAAACAGGTGATGAAAATCCTGGTAAGTTTTCTTTTACAGATACTGCCTCTCTTACTACACAAAAGAGTTGCTATGTAACATATACAAATGAAGCTGTTCATCAAATACTGAAAACAGGATTTGAACAATCGCCAATGTTCACAGGAAGAATTCAGGGAATTGGACCCAGATATTGTCCTTCCATTGAAGATAAAATCAACAGGTTTGCCGACAAAGACAGACATCAGCTTTTTGTAGAGCCTGAGGGATGGAATACAGTCGAAATTTATCTGAATGGTTTTTCTTCCTCTTTGCCTGAAGATGTTCAATACAAGGCTTTGAAACAAATTCCAGGATTAGAAAATTGCAAAATGTTTCGTCCTGGCTACGCAATTGAGTACGATTATTTTCCTCCTGTGCAGCTATATCATACTCTGGAAACCAAGTTAATTGACAGCCTTTATTTTGCAGGGCAGATTAATGGCACAACCGGTTATGAGGAAGCAGCTTGTCAAGGGCTAATGGCTGGAATTAATGCTCATCAAAAGATAAATGATGTAGAACCTGTAATATTAAATCGTTCTGATGCATACATCGGTGTATTAATTGATGATTTAATCACCAAGGGAACTGATGAGCCATATCGAATGTTTACTTCAAGAGCTGAGTTTCGCACCTTGCTTCGTCAAGATAATGCTGATTTAAGATTGACTCCACTTGGACATAAAATCGGTCTGGCTTCTCATGAGAGATTGGAAAATGTTGAAGCTAAAAGGAATAAAACAGAGGAGATTATTACCTATCTTGAAAACACCGGAGTTAATCCAGAAGATGCAAATGATTGGCTTATTATGTTGAATACAGATCCACTTCGGCAAAGAATACGATTGAACCAGGTGTTATCTCGTCCACAAGTTACGTTGCCAGATATGATCGCTACTCTTTCATTTATTAGGGATGCATTCCGACAAATGGAAGTTACACAGGAGATGATTGAACAGGCAGAAATACAAATCAAATATGAAGGTTATATCGAGAAGGAGTTTGATCAGGCTGAGAAAGTACTACGGTTAGAGAATGTTCATCTGCAGGAATTTTATGATTATGCTAGTATTCCCTCCTTATCATCTGAAGCTCGTCAAAAATTGACCAAGATAAAACCACGAACATTAGGACAAGCATCCAGGATAAGTGGCGTCAGTCCTTCCGACATTTCTATACTTTTAGTTCACATGGGAAGGTAAGTTCTCATATGTTTCACGTGAAATTTTTTCTTCAGGAGCCTAATTCCGTTTCACGTGAAATCCATCTCTAAATTCTCCGATATCTTACCGTTAAATAAGATATTCTACCATCTACAAGATTTCTCGATTCATTGAATTTCATTGCTTTATTTTTAATAAGATATTGCGTGGATATGAATAGATTGAAGTTAATTTCATTAGCTTTAAGCTGAATCTAAGTGATCTGATAATTATTTTAATTGAATGTTATTTTTGATATTTGTTATTCTGTGATGCAAATCACAAAACCCCTGTTCACTCAATTAGAATTATTAGCTAAATTAAGATTGGGCTTTTAATGCTATCAGCTCTCCTTTCTTTAATAGCAACTAAATCCAGTAATTCCCAGGTTCCTTCAAAAATTTTCTATTTCCAGCATCTTAAAACAGATAAGGGATTGCCCAATGCCGATGTTAATTCAGTATTGAAAGATCATGAGGGTTATTTATGGATTGGCACTTCTATGGTTTAAATTGTTTTGATGGGGCTCATTTTAAAACCTGGAAGGCGGATCTCCGGAACATAAATTAACTTCAAATAAACGGTATTTATAAAATTGTAGAAGTTAAATCCGGCTTTATCTGGTGTTCTACCGATGACGGAATCAGCAGATATAGCAAAGAAACAAATACTTTTAGGAATAATAAACTCATTAATACAACAACTGGAACAGCTGATTTTTCTACCATATATAAAATTCTATATCTTAAAAATGGAATAATTGCCACACACTCATAAGATGCTGTTTATTTATATGACATCAAACAGGATCGTTTTAACTGTTATTCATTAAATGGAGATACTTCAATGTCTACTGTTGAACAAATCAGAATGTCCTCCTTCATTGAAGATCCATTTAAAAATTGAATATGGATTGGGACGGATGTAGGTCTGCGTTATTTTGACATAGATAAAAGAATATTCTATCACTATAAAAACCATTCTGAAAATCAAAAAATATTTGATGATCATTTGATATCAGCCATTACTCTTGATTACAATAATAATCTGGTATATCATGATGCAACTGACGGGCAGCTGATAACCTATAA
>JBDTVD010000006.1:0-29113 GCA_040007375.1 Bacteroidota bacterium
TTTCTTCCTGTTCCCTTTAATTGCCTTGCTGCGTATTGCAGATAAGATTTTAAAAATTAAAAATATACGACGTGATGCGGGATCTGACTTTTCAATTATTAAAAATAACTTCATTAATAATTTGTTTTTCACAATCATGAACAGCGAGCGCTTCTTTATCCGGAACAGAATCAGTTTACCATTCGGAGTTTCTTTCATGCATGTGTGCAGGAAAAAATAATCAACAGTAAATGAAAATCACCCGTTCCCTCTTATTCATCCTGCTGCTGGCAATCATTAACCGCATCATTTTCTATTTATATGGAGCGTCAATATATTTCGGAATAGAAAATTTCAGTGTACAAGGTGACACACTCACATGGGTGGATTCCATCCTGAACCTGATTCATCATCATGGCTACTCTTCCGATCTTTCCAATGAAAATGCGTGGTTTTACCGTCCTCCAGGATATAGTTTTTTCATTGGTATAGTATACCTGATTGCAGGCAATGATCTGCCACTAACACTTAAAATCATTCCGTGGATACAGATTATCCTGGATGTGATTTCAGTTTATTTTATATATAATATTGCAGAGAGTTTATTCAGCAGCATAAAAACAGCACATCTTGCTGCACTGCTTTATTGCTGTTATCCTTTCGTGATCGTATGGACATCCGTCATCTATGCTGAATCATTGAGTATTTTTCTTTTGCTTGGTTCATTATTCTTCCTTTTTAAAAAATCAAAAAATCTTATAGTATCAGGAATACTTGCAGGACTTGCTGTACTCACACGTTTGCAGATCATGTTTATTATTCCCGTCATACTGCTTGCTTTCTTTTTTAGTGACAGGAAATTATTTTTAAAACCGATGCTTACTTTTTTTATTTCCTTTTCATTGATATATGGAATGTGGCCGTTGCGAAACCTGTTAATGCATAACAGACTGGTTTTTTCTCAGGATCTTAATATTGGCAAGAACTGGTCGAAAGATTATCTGTCGTTTATGGATTATATATTTTCCGTACAAACAGATCATAAACCGCAGTTTGATCAGATCGTTTATGATAAAACAGTTACCTGGCCAGCTGCCTCCTATTTGCAGGAAGGTGATTCAGCATTACTGGAAGAAACGGTTTCCTTGTGCAGAAAATGCGGAAGAGGATTTGGTTATTTTATCAATTACCGCAACAGTAAAAGAGAACTCGTTAATGATTCAGATAATTGCGATGAACAGATTGCGGCCAACTTCAACAAACTAACAGCTGAGCAAAAAAGCAAGAATAAACTGAACTATTATATTATAGTTCCATTGAAAAATCTCCAGAAATGTCTTTTTAAATCCGCTGTATACGGTGACAAATCTGCTACTGTTAAAACTGCTGCCAGCCTGTTGTTTCTGTTCCGCACGTTATTAATTCTGGCAGGATTGTATGGCCTCATTCTCCTGTGGAAACAACATATTTCACGAATTGCGGTTTCAATCATTTCAGGATTTTTTATTTTCTGGTATTTCTATTTGTGCTTTATTTACAGAAATATTGAAATACGCTATTTGTTGCCTGCTGACGTTCTTTTATTGTTGCCATTTGCATGGCTGGTAATAAATTCTATTACACTGCTGCAGGAAAAACGATTGAAAAAAGATATATAAACTAAAAGATAAATTGTTGTGTGCGGAATAGCAGGTTTCATTTCTTTCAATAATCGTTTTAGTCAGGATGATCTTCATCGCATGACAGACACACTTTCACATCGTGGACCTGATGCTGAAGGGTTTTTCAATGATGAATATTGCAGCCTCGGACATAAGCGACTGAGTATAATTGATCTTTCATCACGCGCCAACCAACCTTTATTTTCTGATAACAACCGATATGTTATTGTTTATAATGGTGAAGTTTATAATTTCAGTGAAATTGGGGCTCATCTTAAAGGTGGTGCAGGAAGTAAAAGTCATGTGAATTTTAAAACCTCAAGTGACACTGAAGTAATCCTGGAAGCATTTTCATCATACGGACCAGGTTTTGTAAACCAGCTGAACGGCATGTTTGCCATTGCTATTTATGATAAAGAGTTACAGGAGTTATATTTATTTCGTGACAGGTTAGGCATTAAGCCTTTAATATATTACTGGGATGGAAGTGATTTTGCATTTGGTTCGGAAATAAAAACACTTATCCAGATTAATGGAATTAAAAAAGATCTGAATTTAGATGTGCTTCACGATTACCTGCATCTTGGTTTCATACCAACACCATACAGCATCTATAAATATATATTTAAACTCAATGCGGGTTGCTGGATGAAAATTTCAAGAACCGGCATTGAGGAGCATCGGTATTGGAATATTAATACTAAAATAAACAATCAGGCTATTTTTAATAAGGAGCAAGCTCTTGTAAAACTCAGCGATCTTCTGATGAGCTCTGTGCAATATCAATTGAAGAGTGATGTTCCTTTCGGTGTGTTTCTCAGTGGTGGTATTGACTCCAGCCTGGTTACTGCTCAGGCAGTTCAATTGTCAAGCGTTAAGGTAAACACTTTTTCAATTGGCTTTGAAGAAAACAGTCATAATGAATCAGAGTATGCAAAAGCTGTTGCACAATATCTGCAAACAGATCATCATGAATTTATTGTTTCCTACAAAGATGCTATTCAATTAATCGATAGTATACTGGATGCTTATGACGAACCGTTTGCTGATCCTTCAGCTATACCCACCATGCTTGTTTCAAAACTGGCTCGTGGTTATGTAACTGTTACTTTATCAGGTGAAGGCGGTGATGAGCTGTTTATGGGTTATGGTTCGTATCGTTGGGCGCGTAGATTAGCAAATCCTGTAACACGATTATTATCCTACCCATTGTCAGCAATGTTTTCAAAAATGAACAGTCGCTTTCAACGTGTCGGACAAATGCTCCGTTATCATGATTCAGAAAATATAAGAAGTCATATTTTTTCGCAGGAGCAATATTTTTTCAGCTCCCTTGAGATTGATGATCTACTGAATCCTTCCATTCCTGTTGTTTCACTGGTGAATAAGGATCGCAAAATAAAATTCAACTCTGTTTTAGGTGAGCAGATGACCATGGGTGTTCCGGGTATTGGCACACGCAAGCTGGATGCAATGGAGCAACAGGCTATTTTTGATTTGTACTATTATCTGCCTGATGATCTTCTTACTAAAGTAGATCGTGCAAGTATGCGGTTCGGACTGGAAACACGTGTTCCCTATCTTGATCACAGAGTGGTGGAGTTCGCTTTAAACATTGCACCGGAATTAAAATTCCGCAAAGGTGTTTCTAAATATATATTGAAGCAGATTCTATATCAATATATCCCAAAAGAATTTTTCGATCGACCTAAACAAGGTTTTGCAATTCCTCTCAACAAGTGGCTTCATAATGAATTGTGGTATTTAACAGAAGACAATCTCAGTAAAGAAGTTGTTGAAAGGTTTGGGTTAGTTCGTTATGAAGTGGTAGCAGAACTATTAAAGAATTTCAGAAACGGACAGGATTATTTATATAACCGTATATGGCTGCTCATTATACTTCATAAGTGGTTGTTGAAAAACCATTAAGCACCTGCCAGTGTCAGCCCCTTTACCTGGCTGGAAGCCTGCACTGAAATAGATTTCTTCAATGCTCTTTCCTGATCAAGCTTATATTGCACTATATATAAACAGGCAATATAGAAAGGAATTACGGGAATCTTATATCTCACAAGGCTACCAAAGTTACTCGTGGAAATTCCCACTGAGAATGCGAAGAAAATACTAAAGATAAAAGCAAACATCAGCAGGTGATTCTTAAATACAATTCTGAAAAATCCGAAGACTCTAGCTTTAACAAGTACTTTAATCGTTAAAAGCAGGACCACAAGGTTTTCTACTGAAGACAAAAACATTACAAGGTTATTTGCTTCCAGGATAAATGGACGAAATAACGCAGCATTAATCGCAAGAGGTGCTTTCTTAATCATGCTCATAATATCAGGATCAAAATCACCTATATCAAAACTATTTCCCTGATAGTAATCACGTTTTAAATCCTGCTGCGTCACCATGGCTTTTTTCAAAATATTATCCAGCGTGTAATCATCAAGCTCAGCTGATAACATCGTCAACAATATATAACCAAATACTACAGTTATCATTAATAAAATTGGCAATGCAGCCGTTCGCGCAATACTTCCTTTGATTTTTAAAAGCAGGTTATGAGTCAGCCATATCAATACTCCGGGAAGCAGTCCGATAAGGATGTATGGTTTAATAGCAACAATGATAAATGATGATATACATAATGTAAAAATGTTCACCAACACCTTCTTTCGCTTTATAAAAACCATATAAAAACTATAGGTGAAAAAACCCATTGAACTGAATGTATAAGTGTCTTTCAACAAACCGCTTCCCCAGAAAAATACCGAAGGAATGAAAAACACTGCAATAGCAAGTTGCTTATCAATCTGAGGGAATTCATAATAAAACACTTTAAAAAGTTTCCAGACACCAACATAAGATACCGTTGCAACAAGTACAGTTGCTGTTACAATACTCTTAAATGAAAAGAAAACAATAAAAGAAGAGAGCTTGGCAACGAAGAAGGCGTTACTGTCGCGATAATAACATGGGAAACCCGTGTCTGCATTAAAATAATAATACACCGACATGTCATGTGCTCTTGTCATCAATTTAAAATAAGAAGCCGGATCATAAAAACCCAGTTTAATAATAGCAATAGCATCATTGTAGTACTGAACGGTATCACCACCAGGATAATAAAGTGTATAAACTAGGATCAGACCTATTCCACCAAATAATTTAGCGAAGAGCCCGGGCAGATAAAATTTATACTCCGGATGATCTACAATCATCCTGTTTCGATAAATTCGCGCCACGATAAAAATCAGGAGCAGCATTATCGGTGTAAAAATGAGATCGTAAATGGATAGAAACTGCATAGTGGACTATTCCCTGAATTATTTTGCTCAAATTTACGAACGTTGTCTTTATCACCGGTAAATTAATTTCTCAATAAGACAATTAAAAATAGTGAACGTACTTTATCTCACTTATGATGGCCTCACTGATCCACTCGGACAGTCGCAGATTATTCCATACCTGGAAGGACTCGCTGCAAGTGGATACAATATCAAAATAATCAGTTGTGAGAAGAAAGAACGGTTGACTTCTGATGGTGATGCTATTAAACAACAATTGAAGAGATCAGGTATTACCTGGCAAAAAGTAACTTATTCGAATTCCATTCCTGTTGTTTCACCGGTGCTGATGCTTTACATTATGTGGAAAATGGCATTGCGTCACCTGAAACTCCATAAATATGATTTGATTCATTGCAGAAGTACGCTACCGGCAATTGTAGGATATCAACTGAAAAAGAAATTTCAGGTTCCTTTGATTTATGATATGAGAGGTTTCTGGGCAGATGAAAGGGTGGAAGGAAAAATCTGGCCAACAGAAAACAGGTTGTACAGGATGATTTATAATTGGGTGAAACGAAAAGAGACAGAACTCCTTTCCGGATCCGATCATATTATCAGTCTTACTGAAGCAGGAAAAATTATTATGGAAAATAATACAGTTGCTCCTGTTAAAATTCCGATTACCGTAATTCCATGCTGCGCAGATTTTAATCATTTCAATCCTGAAACTATTTCAAGAGAAAGAATATTAAATAAGAAGAAAGAACTTTATATTTCTGCTGATGCTGCTGTTATTATATATACAGGAAGTATTGGAACATGGTATATGCTTAATGAGATGCTGGATTTTTTCAAAGTTTACAAATCAAAAAAACCGGGAAGTATTTTTTTATTTGTGACGAAAGAAAATCATGAAATGATAGATCAGTCAGCAATGAAATATCAACTTGGTAAAGATGATATCAGAGTAGTTTCATCTGGACGTGCAGAAATGCCTTTGTGGCTGGCATTGGCAGATGCATCATTATATTTTATCAGACCAGGATTTTCCAAGCAGGCATCTTCACCGGTTAAGCAGGGAGAATCACTTGCTATGGGACTTCCGGTAATTACCAATTCAGGAATAGGTGACAGCGACAGACTTATTGCAGAGAATAATTTTGGATGGATGGTGTCTGCATTCAACCAGCAATCATATCTGAATGTTGTTGATGCGATGATGTTGGAGAAAACGGATAGAAATAAAATCAGGGAATCAGCACGTGCAATATTATCGCTGGAAGCTGGTGTAAAAAGTTACAGAGAAGTTTATACAGGTATTCTGAATAAATAATTTAATGATGATATTTTTCATTTTTAATAATGGTAAACGCACGATATAACTGTTCCACAAAAATCAGTCGTACCATTTGATGTGTAAACGTCATCCTGGACAATGCCATTTTATAATTCGCTCTTTTATAAACGTCATCATGAAAACCATAAGCTCCACCAACAACAAATACCAGATTACCGGAAACTTTCTGTTGCCACTGTTCCATACGTGATGCAAATTCTGTTGAAGTGAGTTCCTCACCTGTTTCATCAAGCAGCACCAGGTAATCAGAGTTTTTCAGTTTGCCGTGAATTTTATCTGCTTCCTGTTGCAAAACATGAATTCTCTCCGTGGAAGATGTCTTTACAAGAATTTCTTCCACAGCAAAACCGGAATAACGATTGATGCGTTTGCTGTAATCTGCCAGACCCTCTTTTAGAAATTCACCTGTAGTTTTACCTGTAAGCAGTAATTTAATATTCATAGTGGTGTTTCATGCTTTGGTGTTCGAAATTAGCATTAATCAGTTTATAACTTAACATCATAATTATTAAAAAAACCAGTTGAAATACTATATTTGACCTATAACATACTATGTCGAAGGCCAACAATTAACAGGGTCATTTGGCTTAGTAATTGATAGCGTCGGCCTTATGAAAAAGTTGATCTCCTTAGCAGTTTTAATTTTTGCTTTGGCTAGTATAAAAGCCACTTTACCTCCTCCTGAAATATTTGATGAAATTGCTGCCGGAATAAAATCCGGTGATGAAAAAATGCTGGCCAAAAACTTTAACTCCAGTATTGATCTCACAATTGGAACAGTGGAGAACACCTACAGCAGAGCACAGGCGGAACAGGTGTTACGTGAATTTTTCACAGGTAATAAACCAACAGGATTTACAATCATTCACCAGGGTTTATCAAAAGAAGGTGCAAAATATGCCATCGGAACACTTACCACGGCGCAGGGAAAAAGCTTCCGGGTTTATCTCTACGTAAAACAGGTAGGCAATACCTATCTGGTAAATGAATTAAGATTTATGCAGGAATAAAAATCCTGCATTTTTTTTAGCAGGCAATTTTTCTTCCTTTGCATGCTCAATCCGGAAAATGACAACAGACCAGTTTATTGAATTAGCTCTTCAGGAAGATGTTGGCGCCGGTGATCATTCATCACTTTCAACTATACCGGAATCAGCAACGGGAAAAGCCAAACTGCTGGTGAAACAAAATGGAATTGCAGCAGGACTGGAACTGGCAAAACAGATTTTTTTCAAAACAGATCCTGCTTTAAAAATAGAAATGCATGGAAAAGATGGACAAGTGATTCATCCCGGAGATATTTTATTTTATATAGAAGGTTCCAGCCGTTCCATATTAACTGCCGAACGACTTGTGCTGAACTGCATGCAGCGAATGAGTGGAATTGCAACCATTACCTCACAATATGTAAAAGAACTGGAAGGACTTTCAACAAAACTTCTTGATACCAGGAAGACAACACCATTATTCCGTATGATGGAGAAATGGGCTGTAAAAATCGGCGGTGGATGCAATCATCGTTTTGGCTTGTATGATATGATTATGATAAAAGATAATCATGTTGATTATGCTGGTGGAATTACCAATGCCATCAGAAAGGCCAATGAATATATATTAAAGAACAGCCTTTCCATTCAGATTGAAATAGAAACGCGTAACCTGGACGAAGTAAAACTGGTTCTGGAAACAGGAAAAGTAGATCGCATCATGCTGGATAATTTTTCTCCTGACTTGTTGCGTGAAGCAATTTTATTAATTGATAAAAGATTTGAAACAGAAGCATCAGGAGGAATTACTTTAGAAACCATCAGATCCTATGCATTAACAGGAGTTGATTATATATCATGTGGAGCACTTACACATTCAGCACACAACATTGATTTAAGTCTTAAAGCTATTCATTAATTACACCGGAACGGATTCAGATGAAAAGCAAACTGCTTACCTTTTTTAAACGGATTCCACTTCTGCAATCTATTTATAGTTTCGTTAAATCAATTAAATTACCAGGATTCCAGGGATTACCATTATTTGATGTGCTTACTTTTTTTTTCCAGCGTTTCAGTGAAAGTGAATTGCAAACAAGAGCCCGAGCCATTGCATTCAGTTTATTCCTGGCACTTTTCCCGACTATCATTTTTTTGTTCACACTCATTCCCTATGTGCCACTTGAAAATTTTCAGATTCAGGTTTTGCTCATGTTGAAAAATCTGCTTCCTGCAAGTACGTATGATGTTGCTTACACAACAATTGAAGATATTGTAAGTCATCAACGCGGTGGTTTATTATCGTTTGGTTTTTTCTTCGCACTTTTTGTTTCTGCTGATGGAATTTCCAACATTATGAAATGGTTTAATAAATCTTTTCATGGTACACATCAGCGTTCACCATTCAAACAAAAAATAATTGCCATCTGTATTACCATCAGTCTTGCTTTCCTGATGTTTGTTGCAATAACATTAAGTATTGTTAATGAATATGCAATTTCATTCCTGGTGAAACATCATCTGCTTACCAACAGCATACAATATTACCTGTTACAGTTTTTAAAATGGATGATATTGCTTTGTCTCTGCTTCAGTGGCATTGCATTACTCTATTATTTTGGACCATCAGAACGCAAAAAAATTTCTTTCTTAACTCCGGGAGCATGTTTCTCTACCTTTCTTGTAGTACTCACCTCTCTTGGCTTCAATTTCTTTATAAATAATTTTGCCAGATACAATAAGATCTATGGCTCGATCGGAACGCTTATTATCATCCTGATCTGGACGTATCTTAATTCACTGGTATTGCTGATTGGTTATGAACTTAATATTTCCATTAATGAAGCTAATACCAGTCATAAAAAAAAGGGACACACTTTTAAAAAATAATCAATCGTCAGCTTCGTTGGTAGTTCCGTTTGTGGTTTTTAATTGCTCCCACACTCCAAAATCATTCATCTTTTCCAATATATAATAATCCACGTTGGTGCTCCAGTTGCTGTAAGATGTCCATCGTAAACGTGTTTTACCATTCTGGTCATAAATTCCTTTCAGTAAAATTGATGAACCTTCATTGCTCAATGAATTAATCACATCACAATAATTAACAGGTGTTACTTTATAATAATAATTCTGATCATTAATTTCTGCTGAATGATCCTCATAGTAAAGCTGACTTCCTCCTACTCTTGATAATGGTGTGAAGTTCACATGGTCAGAGGAACGAAATATATCATATCCAATCACAGTCTGCGACATCACAGAAGGTGCCATCCATTCTACAAGAACATAACTGTTATTTACTACAGTGGCACGTGTAAGCTCCATCGTTTGTTGCCATTGATAGGAAGTATGATCAACAGCAATAGTATTACTGAATGCAGTGGCATTAACTTCACCACAAACAGAAATTGCTTCTACTTTATAATGATATATAAACGGACAGTAAGTAGTGAGATCAGTATAAAATAATGTGGAGCTGTCAACAGTTCCAACCAACTGAAAACTATTAGTTGCAGCGTCTGAACGATATATATAGTAACCGGATACATCACAACCACCATATGGAGTCCAGCTCAGACTTATTGCATGATTATTATTTACGCCACTGAGAAACACAGAAGTATGTTCCTCCACTTTTGTCAGATCAACTTTATTACCACACTGATCAACAGCAAGCACTTTATAAGTGTAAGGTTGAAGATCAGTATTTACTGCAGCATCATTCAGCGCAGGCATTAAAGCAGTAGAAGAATTTGTAACGAAATAACTTCCTGCACTGTCATAAACTCCATTCGAATTATTTAATCTGTACAATGTGTAGTAATCAATATCATTCAGATTCATTAACCTCCAACTGACATCAATTCCTCCTGTATCACTTACTGAAACTGTATACATTGTTGCAGGTGGTGGTGGATTCTGATCAAAAACAGTTATCAGACCATTTGCAAAATATTTATCATAACATCCTCCGCCATTTGTAACCATGAGTTTAACATCATAGGTACCAACTGCTGAATATATTTCATAAGGATTGGCTGATGTAGAAGTATCACCATTTCCAAAATCCCAGTAATAAACAGGATTAAACAGATTGGAAGAAGTATTGGTGAACTGAATTCCAACAGGCATGCATCCTGTAGAATCATTTGCAAAGAAAGAAGCATCAGGTGTTGCTCCAATCATAAACGGACCCTGATTAATAAGACTGTCAGAACATCCTGAAAGATTATATACATGCAATGATATATAATAAGTTCCCGGCAATGTATACGTGTGAACTGGATTTACATCAGTACTTAAAGTGCCATCACCAAAATCCCATACAAGTGAATCAGCATACAACGATTTATTAGTTATTGCAGGAGTAAAAGGAGTACATCCTGTTGAATCCACATAACTGAAAATTGCAACTGGTGTTTCACTTACTTCTACAGTTCCCGGTAAAGTGTACACAGATTCACAACCTGATGAATCCATTGTGGTGAGAGAAACTACATAACTTCCACCTGTGAGATATTGGTAAGTCGGTTCAAAAGAATTATCTGTTACACCATTTCCAAAATTCCATTCATAAGACACTGCTCCTGTTGACTGATTACTAAAATTAATTATCACAGGCATACAACCGTTCGTTGCAGATGCAGTAAACATTGGAATAGATCCGTTAATAATAATAGAAGACGGCATTACTAAACTATCTGCACATCCCAAGGAATCATATGCAACCAATATCACCTGGTAAATTCCCGGAACGTTATATATATGAGCCGGATGTTGAAGATTGGAATAACCTCCATCGCCAAAATTCCATAGCCATGAAACAGCATTCGTACTGTTATCAGTAAATTGTGCAATTAATGGTGCACAACCTATAGTACTGTCAACTGTAAAAGATGCTGTAATATTTCCTGACTGAATAAAGTCATTCATCAAAAGTGTATCTGTACATCCGGAATCTGACACAATGATGAGTTCCACATCAAATACACCTGTTGAATTATAAACATGAACAGGATTTGCCAATGTGGAAATACCTCCATCACCAAATGACCAATGCCAGCTTATTACGTTAGAAGATGAATCATCAAACACTGCTGTAAACGGAATACATCCCGATGTAGCATTCACAGTAAACAACGCTTTTGAAATTCTTACATTCGGTTTGGATATTGACTTAGCACATCCATAAATATCTTTTACAATCAGATAAACATTTCCTGTAGGTTGTGTTATATATGTATGCACAGGATTGGGAATTGTATCCGTTGTTCCATCACCAAAATTCCATAACCACGAAACTGCATCTGTACTTGCATCATTAAAAGGTTGCTGCACCGGTGCACAGAATGTAGTCTGTGTAAAATTAAAATCCGCATTCAGTGCAGGCATTACAACTGGCACCGACCATGAATAGGAAGAGGAACAAACACTTTTTGTAACTGTAAGTGTAATAGTATAGGAACCTGGTAAATAATAGGAAGTAGCTGTTATAGGTTGTGATGATGTTTGTCCGTTACCAAAATCCCACAGGAGATAATCATAACCTGTAGATTGGTTGTTAAGAAATGCTGTTACATAACTGCATGAAGATTGCAAAGAGGAAACATTAAAATTTGCTTCTGGTTTAAACACCTGCACATAACTGTTCATTACGAAATTACGCGAACATCCGGTGGAATCAAAAACGGTAAGTGTTACATAATAAATTCCTGAATCACTATATATATGAAATGGATTTTCAAGTATTGATGAATCACCATCACCAAACTCCCAGAGGTAAGCAGAATAATGAGAACCGGTATTTTCAAAAAACACTGTATCTCCTGCACAGGAACGGGTTGTTGACACTCCTACTGGATTCGGATCGCTGGCATAAAATGTTTGTGTGGAAGAAGCAACGCATCCATTGGAATCAGTAGCAAGCAAGGTGATCAGATAATTGAGATGAACAAATGGATATATATAATGTGGAACTGATGCTGTTGAATTATTTCCATCACCAAGTTCCCAACTACAGTTTGCAGTGGTGTCAGATGGAATTAATGTTACTTCCAGTCCTGTGCATGTTCCTGTTGCATTCACATCAAAGTGTCCATCGAATGCATCCACATGATAAAATTCGTTGATCAGTAAAGTATCGAATGTGCCTCCGGTAAATCCAGCAATAAGTGTTGGCTGAAATATTCCTGATGTAATATAGGAATGAACCGGATTTTCTAATGTTGATGTATCACCATCACCGAAAAACCAATACCATGATACAGCATCAGGATACGGACTGTTAAATTCTACACGATAAGGAGCACAGTAATATATAATCGGTGGTGTAATCCCTATTACGTTTCCTCCTCCCGGATTATTTGCACCCATTCCGAATTTCTGCGGAGGATAGTTATATGTTCTGCTGCAACTGTCGTTACCAATGGTAAGTGAAATGTTATAAGGTCCCGCTGTAGTATATATATGAAGCGGATCCTCCAGTGTTGATGAATCTCCATCTCCAAAAGTCCACAGCCAGTAAGTTGCTCCTGTAGTATTGGAATAAAAATTAACTGACATGGGTAATAATGTATCCGTAACAACTGCACTCGTTGCTGCAAGGAGTGGCTCAAAATATACTTCCAGGTTTTTAACCGTGCTTACTTTGCATCCTTGTGATGTAGTAATTGTAAGACCAACCGTATGATAACCAGGATAACTGAAAAGATGTGCAGGATTCTGCAGATTGGATGTTCCGCCATCACCAAAATCCCAGTTCCATGCAACAGCATTTGTTGAGCTGTCAGTAAATGTTCCGATGTACGGCGGACATAACGCTTCTACATGCGTGAAATTTGCAACACCACCATTAATAATAACAGTGCGTAAATTAGAAATATTCTGTGAACAGGTTCCATTAACTCCCGTTGTTGTTAATGATACTATATATGTTCCGGGTTGCGTGTAAGTATGCGATGGATCAGATAAGGTGGATGTTGTTCCATCACCGAAATTCCACAACCATGCTGATGATGAAGAGTTATCTTCAAAATTAATTGTAAATGGTGCACAAGCAGAAACCGGTGAAAGAGGATTGAATGAATTCCCGCCTGCTGTAACATTAACAGGGCTGCTCACCATTGTATCAGTGCATCCGTTACTGTTTGTGGCAACCAGACTTATTATATATATACCTGCATTATTGTAAATATGAGTTGGATTTAATGTTACAGAAGTTGTTCCGTCGCCAAAATCCCATAGGTAACTAACAGCATTAATTGATTGATTATTGAAGTTAACAGCTAAAGGTGCACATCCTGTTGTTTTATCAGGATTGAATAAAGCCTGTGGGGATGATACTTTAACTTTTGCACTTAACGGATATCCCCAGCTGCATCCTCCTGCATTACTTGCAAAAAGACTTACTGTATATAATCCATCTGCTGTATAAGTATGTTGAGGAACAGCAACTGTTGAACTGTCGCCATCACCAAAATTCCACACCCAGTTATAACCTGCGCCTGCGTTGTTATTAATAAACTGAACTGCTAATGGCGCACAACCGTTGTAGTTGGCAATTGTATAAGTGAAAGAAGGAATATCGTTGGCAACAACAGTTCCTGCACTGTTCTGATTGATGCATCCGTTATTATAATGAACTGTAAGAGTAACATTAAATGATCCTGCAGTTACATAAGTATGATAGGCAGATGACAATGAATCCGTATGTCCGTCACCCAGATTCCATAAGTAAGAAGAGATTCCCGCCGGAGCTGTTGAAAAACTGGTGTTGAATGGAATACATCCCTGCAGATCGAAAACTGTAATTGCAGGAACAGGATTATATAATATATGTATGAAGTGATTTTTCTTTAATGTGTCAGCGCATCCTGACAAACCTGTAATAGTTACATGCACATCAAAATAACCGGTATCATTATATATATGCGCAGGGTTTTGTAATGATGATGTTGTTCCATCGCCAAAATCCCAGTGCCAGTTATTGATATTGTTTCCTGTGCCTGTAAACTGAAAAACATGAGAGCTGCTGCACGACACAGAATCATTTACTGATATCACAGCAGTTGGTAAAGGCATTACATTGATGTACTGATTTTTACTGATGCTGTTACTGCAGCCATCTGCCCTGTCATAAACTACCAGTGTAACTGTAAAAAGCCCCGGAAGACTATATATATGCGAAGGGCTGGTAACCTGTGTTGTTGTACCATCTCCAAAATCCCATACACAGGAATCAAAGGATGTGGAAGTATTAACAAACTGCACTATACCGGACGACTGACAGGCTGAAGTTGACGCAGCATGAAAATTTGCAACAGGACCATTAACAACTGTAATTGTTGTTGTAGATGATGATGTTCCTGACGAACCTGATGTAGTCAGAATAACTGTATAAACTCCGGAAGCAATATATATATTGGAAGGATTTGCCTGTGTGGAACCTGAACCATTTCCAAAATCCCAGACAAATGAAGTTGCACCGGAAGTGGTATTGGTAAACTGAACGTTCATCGGTTTACAACCTGTAGAAGCACTTACGGTAAAGGAGGTTTGTGCCAGTGCTCCATAACCGGAAAACAAGACAATAACTGAAATGACTAATGAATAAATTCCAAACTGCTTACAACGGTACTGCATTTAATCGGGTCTACTGATTTATAATTCTCACTGATACGTTTGGAATGAAAAATGGTTTTATCATTTCCTGCAAGGCTGTTCACATACAGGAGATTAACCTGGCATAATGTTCAATACTTTAATATCAACCCGAATTTACCCCAACTTACAGGGAGAATTATTTACTCATTCGTAGCTTCTTTGATTTCGCAACTGCTCATATTATTACCTTTGCGCCCTGTTATAAAGAATGGAATGGTAGAAGAGCAGGAATCAGTAGAAGTTTATGGTGCCCGGGAACATAATCTTCAGGATATTGACATTATTTTTCCCCGGAATAAACTGGTGGTAATTACCGGTTTAAGTGGAAGTGGTAAAAGTTCGCTGGCATTTGATACTATTTATGCAGAAGGTCAACGCAGATATATGGAAACATTTTCTGCTTATGCGCGACAGTTTCTCGGAAGCATGGAACGGCCTGATGTGGATAAGATCACGGGATTAAGTCCTGTTATTTCCATAGAGCAAAAAACTACGAATACCAATCCACGTTCAACTGTTGGAACTGTTACGGAGATTTATGATTTTCTGCGTTTGCTTTATGCAAGAGCTTCCGATGCATTCAGTTATATGACCGGCGAGAAAATGATCCGGCTTACTGATGATCAGATTGTAGATCTGATTATGGAAGAGTATGATGGTAAAAATTTATTACTTCTTGCACCTGTTGTTAAAGGTCGTAAAGGACATTATCGTGAGTTGTTTGTACAGATTGCACAGCAGGGATATTTGCGTGTGCGTATTGATGGTGTAATTACGGAATTGAAAAAAGGTTTACAGGCTGATCGTTATAAAATACATGATATTGAAATTGTAGTTGATAAGATTGTAGTGAATGATGATGTGCGTCATCGTATTGCCGACAGTGTTAAAACAACATTGAAGCAGGGAAAAGGTACGATGATGGTGTATGATGAAAAATCAAAAAAAGTACGTCATCTCAGTCAGCATTTAATGTGTCCCTCAACCGGAATATCTTATGATGAACCACAACCGAATTCTTTTTCATTTAACTCACCTTATGGTGCATGTAAAAAATGTAACGGTCTTGGAACCATTCCTGAAATAGATCTTAAGCAGGTTATTCCTGATACTGATAAAAGTTTAAAGCAAGGTGGTATTGTTCCTTTAGGTGAATATCGCGACAGCTGGATTTTTCACCAGATACAGGCAATTGGAAAGCGTTTTGGATTTAATCTGAACACACCAATTGCAGATATACCGGATGATGCATTGAATATTATTTTATATGGTTCCGATGAAGTGTTTGTTGTTGAACAGGAATATACTCCGGGAGCTGTTCAGTCACAACTCAACTTCGAAGGCATCATCAATTTTATTGCATCGCAGGTGGAAGAAGAAAATGCAAGTCCGCGAATTAAGAAATGGGCACAAGGATTCATGACATCTAAAACATGTCCTGAATGTAATGGTACACGTCTTCGTAAAGAGTCATTATATTTTAAACTGAATGATAAAAATATTGCTGAGCTGGCTGATATGGATATCATTTTATTGCGTGCATGGTTTGAAGAACTGGAACCAAAACTCTCGAAGAAACAACAGGTAATTGCAAAAGAGATTGTCAAAGAAATAAAAAAGAGAATTCGTTTTCTACTTGATGTTGGGCTGGATTATCTCACATTAAACAGAAGTTCAAAATCACTGAGTGGTGGCGAATCGCAACGTATCAGGCTGGCAACACAAATAGGATCGCAGCTGGTTGGTGTGATGTATATACTTGATGAACCCAGTATCGGTTTGCATCAGCGTGATAATTTTCGTTTGATAAATTCATTAAAAGAATTGCGTGATGTAGGTAACTCTGTAATTGTGGTGGAACACGACAGAGAAACAATTCTTGCTGCTGATTATGTTATTGATATTGGTCCGGGAGCAGGAATTCATGGAGGTAAAATAGTTGCACATGGCAGTCCCGAATTTATAATGAACCAGGATACGCTTACTGCAAAATATCTGAATGGAAGAATACAGATTAAGCCACGTGATCCAAGAGCAGGTACAGGAAAATCAATAACATTAACAGGAGCAACAGGAAATAATCTGAAGAATGTAAGTGTTTCTTTTCCTCTTGGTAAATTTATATGTGTTACAGGAGTTTCGGGAAGCGGTAAATCAACACTGATTAATGAAACATTATATCCAATAATGAATCAGCATTTTTATCGTTCATTACAAAAACCACTTTCCTATAAAAACATAAAAGGATTACAACACATTGATAAAGTAATTGAAATTGATCAGTCGCCAATAGGACGAACACCACGTTCGAATCCTGCAACATATATAGGAGTATTTAGTGATATAAGAAATTTATTTTCCAATCTTACTGAATCAAAAATAAGAGGCTATCCTCCGGGATGGTTTTCATTTAATGTAAAAGGCGGAAGATGTGAAACGTGCCAGGGTGCAGGAATGCGTACCATTGCCATGAACTTTCTTCCTGATGTGTATGTGCAGTGTGAATCATGCAATGGTCATCGTTACAACCGTGAAATACTGGAAGTGCGTTACAGAGGAAAATCCATCAGTGATGTGTTAAACATGAGTGTGGAGCAGGCTGTTGATTTTTTTGAGAACATGCCTTCCATTCATCACAAAATAAAAACGATGCATGATGTAGGTTTGGGTTACATCACCTTAGGGCAACAAAGCACCACATTATCAGGTGGAGAAGCACAACGTGTTAAACTGGCTGCCGAACTTTCTAAAAGAGATACAGGAAATACATTTTATATATTGGATGAACCTACAACAGGATTGCATTTTGAAGATGTAAATATATTACTGAATGTATTGCATCAACTGGCTGACAAAGGAAATACAGTTCTGGTTATCGAACACAATATGGATGTAATAAAAGTGGCTGATCACATTATCGATCTCGGTCCGGAAGGTGGAATGAGAGGAGGAAACATTCTGTTTGAAGGAACACCTTCTGATCTTATTCATAATTCAGAATCAGTAACAGCTGAATATCTGAAGAAAGAACTGGAACTTTTCACAGTATAACTTTTTAGGTTATTCATCGTATTAATTTATTTAAATCTAATTGAAAATTACCAACCATTATGACATCAGACGAAGCAAAAATCAGGAAAGCATTTACGGATAAAGACTGGCAGGAAGTAAAGGCTGATAACACCTGGCAGATATTTAAAATAATGGCAGAGTTTGTTGAAGGTTTTGAAAAGATGAGCCGCATCGGGCCTTGTGTTTCTATTTTCGGATCAGCACGTACAAAACCTGATACCACTTATTATAAACTTGCAGAAGAAATTGCATTCAAACTTACTACTGAAGGTTATGGTATAATTACCGGTGGTGGACCAGGTATTATGGAAGCTGCAAATAAAGGTGCACAAAAAGCAAATGGAAAATCAGTTGGTTTAAATATTAAACTTCCTTTCGAGCAATCTGCGAATCCTTATATTGATAATGATAAACTGATTGTGTTCGATTACTTCTTCGTAAGAAAACTGATGTTCATTAAATATTCGCAGGGATTCATTGTTCTGCCTGGTGGATTTGGTACCCTTGATGAATTGTTTGAATCACTGACTTTAATCCAGACAAAAAAAATTGGTAAGTTTCCGATTGTGCTGGTAGGAAAAGATTATTGGGGTGGTTTATACGAATGGATTAAAACAAGAATGATTGAAGAGAAAAATATAAATGCAGATGATTTAAAATTGTTTTCGGTGGTTGATTCCGCTGATGAAGCAGTTGTAGTAATTGATGCATTTTATTCCAAGTATCTTCTGAAGCCGAATTTTTAAAATAATAATATCCGCGAAATAACAGGCTTTACTGAAAAGTAGGGCCTTTTTTTATGGACTGTAATGTAAGATTTTTTGCATTTTATCATCGTTTTTGAGGATGTAAAGCAATGGTTGAAAAATTACAGGCCACTTTCGAAACTTTTAAGAGCCCATACTGTACAATAGTAGATCAGAATTCCTTTCCGGTAAAGTCAGGGTGTTCAGCATATAAAAATTTAAGGATAAATGAACTTCTAAAGAATTGAAAATAAAACGATACAACCGAAAGAACGAAATCGAAATATAACGGAATTAATACAACTGCAGAACAGAAACATCAGATAAAACAGGAAGAAATAAGAGTAATTGAAAAGTGTCCATCAAAAAAAAACAGAAAGGTTAAATAAACCGGCATCGTAAGGAAATAGAAAAATTACCCATTTGTGCAGCATGTATTCATCATCTTGCTATACAAGACTAAAACGTCATGATAAGAGTAAAAAAATAGTTCAAACGAAAAGTATTTCAAGCAACCCTGATTCGAATGAAACATCACTGAAATTAAGAACAATTGTTAATCAAAGAAAAAAATGAACGAGACCTCACTTAACATTTTACTGGTTGAAGACGACCATGTTGATGTAATGAATGTGCAACGTGCATTTAAAAAGAACAATATTAATTATCCTTTACATATTGCATTTAACGGAGTTGAAGCGTTAAACATGCTGCGCGGAAGTAATGGAAAACCAAAAATATCAGCCAGTCCGTTAATCATATTAACGGATATTAATATGCCTAAAATGAACGGCATCGAGTTCATCCGTGAACTGAGAAATGATCCGGAGTTTAAATCGGTGATAGTTTTTGTGATGACAACATCCAATGATACAAGTGATAAAGTTGAAGCATACAATCTCAATGTAGCAGGTTACATTCTAAAGCCCCTGTCTTTCGAAAAATTCGTAAACACTATTGGAATACTCAATAGCTACTGGAAGTTGTGTGAATTACCTGATAAAAAAACAGCCTGACTAATCTTCACAAACATGCACACAAACAAAATAATGACACTTAAATTAAACATTCTGCTTGTAGAAGACGAACCTGCTGACCGCATGATGATCAGCAAGGCCGTTACTGACAGTGGCTTTGATGTAGATATTAAATTTTCGGAGAATGTAGAAGATGCATTAACCATGACATCCATACATTCTTTTGATTGCATATTACTTGATTATTATTTCTCCAACACATCAAATGGTTTTGAATTTATTAAAGCATTCAGAACACGTGGTGGTGATGCCCCAATCATAATGGTGACTTCCTATAATGAGCCTGCACTGGTTGTTGAATCCATGAAAATGGGTGTTGCGGATTACATTGCTAAAAAAGACATTTCTCCGGAATCAATGGCGAAAAGTTTTCATTATATATTACGATTACGAGAAGCTGAAGCCAATCGTGTTCTTGCAGAAAAAGCATTGCTTGAAAGTGAGCTTCGATTGAAAACAATTGTTGACCGATCACCGGTTATTGTTTTTACAATTGATGGTAACGGATATTTCAAATTGTTTAAAGGAAAAGGAATCAATGTTCTATGTATAAAGCCTGAAAATGTAATAGGACATAATATTAAAGATATCTGGCATCACCTTCCAATTACTCTTACGGATTACCAGGCTGCCATACAAGGCATAAGATATAACTGCCAGGCAGAAGTTAACAAACATCATTTCGAAATTAATTTCATTCCTGTTATTAATCATAATCAGAAAATAACTTCTATGATGGGAGTTGCTATTGATATTACTGATTATAAAAAGAATGAAGAAGAACTTCTGAATACAATTGAAATTACAGAAGCCGCAGCAAGAATTAAAGAGCAGTTTCTCGCAAATATGAGTCATGAAATAAGGACTCCTATTCATGGAATTATCAGTCTGATAAATTTTGTGAATAAAACAAAAGTTAATAATGATCAGAAAAAATATCTTGATTTAATATGCCGTTCAGCGGATAATCTGCTGAGCATCGTAAATGATATTCTTGATCTGTCGAAGATCGAGGCAGGGAAAATGAACATTGAAGAGATACCATTCGATTTTAATGTAACAGTAAATTCCTGTATTGATACACTATCAGTAAAAGCTGATGAAAAAAATCTTCCCATTCATCTGAATATTGATCCATCAATTCCGCAATGGGTTACCGGTGATCCTGTGCGATTGATACAGGTGCTGAATAACCTTGTTGGGAATGCAGTGAAATTTACAGATAAGGGAGAAATCAATATCTCTTGTACTGTTGCTGCATCAAACGAAGAATGCAGCGTAGTGCAGATTACTGTTAAAGATTCAGGTATCGGAATACCTGCATCCAAACTGCCATATATATTCGAAAGTTTCACACAGGCTGGAACAGATGTAGCACGTAAATATGGTGGAACAGGATTAGGATTAACCATTGCAAAAAAATTGATAGAACAGCAAAGCGGAACTATTCATGCTGACAGCACAGTGAATGAAGGAACCACATTTACATTTACCATACCTTATAAAATATCGCATACGATAAACAATACTATGACAGTAAACAAAACAACTTTGCAGAATATGAGTCATCTGCACATTCTGATTGCAGAAGATAATGACATTAACAGATTTATTATTGAAAAGATGATTGTTGACTCAGGCGCACGTTTAACGTTTGCTACAAGTGGAGAAGAAACAGTGAGAGCAGTTTCGAAAGAAGAGTTTGATATTATTCTGATGGATATTGAAATGCCGGGCATAAATGGTTACCAGGCA
Source organism: Bacteroidota bacterium (assembly GCA_040007375.1). GTDB lineage: Bacteria > Bacteroidota > Bacteroidia > AKYH767-A > OLB10 > JANOXC01. The sequence continues at coordinate 21,552 of JBDTVD010000006.1, forward strand.
ACAGAGATCATCCGTAACGAACTTAAAATGACAAAAATTCCAATCATTGCAATGACTGGTCATGCTATGGCTGGTGAAAAAAATAAATGCATTGAATCCGGAATGAATGATTATATATCCAAGCCATTTCAATCTGCCGATCTTGCAATGCTGATAACAAAATGGACCAGTCAGAATTCAGAAGTTATTTCATCATCAGAAAATGAAAATACGGAAGCACCAATGCAAACTACAAATTACACCAACCTGGGATTTCTGAGAGAGATTAGTGATGGCAATGAAACATTCTATAAAGAATTTATACAACTCTTTCTTGGATCTGCTCCGCAATCAATAGCTGATATGGAGAAGTGGTATGCAGAATCAAACTGGGAAAATCTTCGTCAGGTTTCTCATAAAATAAAACCATCATTTAATTATATTGGTTTAAAGGAACTCAACCTGGCTGCAGGACGCATTGAAGAATGTTCAAAGAAGCAGGAAAATCTGAATGAAATAAAACCTCTTATTGATAAAATAAAAACTGTTTGCGATGCAGCATTCCGTGAACTGGAAATGGAAATCAAAGCAGGACTTTCAGCATAATATAAATATAAAATATAAAATTTAACTAACACCAAAATTAACACACAATGGCCAGAATTTTTATTGTAGAAGACGATCAGATGGTAGCCACTCTGATGAAACAGGGATTATCAAAAAATGAAAAATTTGAACTTCATCATTTTTCAAGTGCAGAAGATTGTGTGAACAATCTGCATCTGAATCCGGATATAGTAACCATCGATTATAATCTCCCCGGAATGGATGGATTAACACTGATGGAGAAAGTGCGTGCATATAATCAGCATATCATGTGCGTGATTTGTTCAGGACAGGAAAGTGTTGAAGTAGTAGTGAACTGCTACCGTCATGGTGCAAGCGATTATATATTGAAAAATGAAAACATGATTGCTGATGTGGAAAGATCAGTTACCAACCTGGCAATGAATGTTACATTACGTAAAGAAGTAGAAATTCTGAAAGATCAGATCATCGATCGTAATAAATACTCCAACATCATTGGTAACAGCAATGCCATACTCCGCACACTTCGTTTAATACAGAAGGTGGAGAAAAATAATATGATGGTTCTCATTACAGGACAGAGTGGAACAGGAAAGGAACTGGTTGCAAAAGCATTGCATTACAATTCTGATCGTGCACGTAAGCCTTTTGTAATTGTAAACATGGGAGCTATACCGGAAGAACTGGTAGAGAGCGAATTGTTTGGTCATGAAAAAGGTGCGTTTACTGATGCACGTGATAAGAGAATCGGAAAGTTTGAAGAAGCGAATGACGGAACAATCTTCCTTGATGAAATCGGAGAAATGGATCTCGGTCTGCAAGCCAAATTATTACGTGTGTTACAGGAGAAAGAAGTAACGCGTATCGGAAGCAATAAAATTATGAAACTCGACTTCCGTCTTATTGCAGCAACAAATAAAAATCTGCATCAGGAAGTAAAAGAAGGACGTTTCCGTGAAGATCTTTTTTATCGTCTGCAGGGATTCCTTATTCATCTTCCACCATTAAATGAACGTGGTGATGATATTATACTTCTTGCAAAACATTTCCTGAGTACTTTCTGCACACAGAATAAAATGCAGCAATTTCTAATTTCAAAAGAGGCTTGTAAGTTCATGCTTGATTATGCATGGCCGGGAAATATAAGGGAGTTAAAAGCGATTATGGAACGTGCAGCATTGATGGCAGAAAATAATACGATTACTCTTGATGACCTCACTTTTGTTACAGCCTGATGCGTGCCTACGTGATTGAGTGATTAAGTGATTGAGTAATTAAGCAATTAAATAATTTAGCGAGGAGATTTTAGGTTGATTATTATTACAGGGTAAAAGAGTGGCTTCGGCTGCTCTTTTTTTTTGCAAGAAAATGGATGTTTTCGCCATAACAGGTGCTGATGTTTTTCGTAAGATGCATAGATCAGATAACAGTAAATGAAACAGAAACAAGGGAGAAACACGAGAATTACGCTGCGTACTTCGCAGAAACCAAAGCTTAACCTGATTTTAGCTACAGGATCAATCGTTGCTCTTACTGCAATGTTTTTTATCTATATAAATTTTTCAGGCACTGAAGTTTCCAAAGCAAACAACATCAGCAATTTTAAACCTGACTACAGAACAACAGATGCTGATGTTTCTGAGCGTTTACTTTTAAAACCGGTGCAGGAAATAAATAAACCAGGCAACACCGGCAATCCGAAAACAGAATCTATATCTCATCCAAAAAGAAATGGAAGAAGTATGGAGATTAATGAAGAAAGATATATATCAGAATAAGAACAGGAAATGAGTTTGTTTATTAAAATATTCCGTTTAACAGTAATGTTCACCTGTACTTTTTGTTCGTTCTCAAAAGCAGTAATAAAAACCTCAACAGGTACGGGCAACTGGAGCAGTAATGAAACATGGACGCCTTCAGGTATACCAGCAAGTGGAGATGATATAATAATTGCATCCGGTCATATTGTTACAGTAAATGTTAATACAACATGTAAAACCATAATCGTGCAGAGCAGTGCAGTGTTGAATTTTACGGAATCAAAATCACTTACCTTAACAGGTGCATGTACTATAAATGGTACGTGTAATGTTTCCGGTGGTGCATTACTACAGAGCACAACTGGTGCTGCATTTAATTTAGGTGATGGCTCCTTCTTCGAATGGAATCCTGCTTCAAACACTATTGCCAACGCAACAATTTTTACAAACAGCACAGAGAATTTCTATGCGGGAAGTACAATTACCTTTTCAAAATGGTACGATACTTCTGTATCATTAGGATCAGTAGTGACAGGAAATTTCGGTAACATCATTTTTAAAACCAGGTCAGGTGGATGGTCGCAGAAAAACACATTTGCAACACATCCTGTTTCCGGTACATTAACAATTGATGGAGATTATATAATTCTTGATGATGTAAATTCTGCAACACCCGAAACTGTTACTATAAATAATATTATTCTTGCATCAGCTGATTCTTATCTTGATTTTTTTACAGGAACACGCTCTGGTGATTTAACAATAAATACAGGCAACATTACCATCAGCAAAGGGGAACTAAACCTGTTGAATCGTTCCGGAAAAGCAAACTGCACATTAAATGTATCCGGAAATATCCTTATTGAAAAAGATGGAATATTATCAGGCGCCAATAACAATAATGGAAATTCAGTATTTAATGTTACCGGAAATTTTACTGTTAACGGAGGAAAATTCTATGGCTCTTACGAAGGAGATGGAAATAATACTGTTAATGTAACAGGTAATTTCAATAATAATATTTCAACAAATGCTGGTGAGTATTATGGCTGTATTGATGGAAATGGTAATGCATCATTAACAGTAAATGGAAATCTTGTTAATTCCGGATATCTGGATCTCATCTGGAACAGCGGAATTACCGGTGTAGGAAATGGTAACGGAACATTAACCGTGAATGGAAATTTTATTCAGTCGCAGGGCGATTTCCGTGGCATATTTAATCTAACCACAACCAATGCAGGAAAAGTTAACTTAACATTTTCTAATATTATATATACAGGTGGAATTTTCATTGCAAACTATTCCTGTAACAACAATCCTGTAACAAACTATATTACAGTTTCCGGAAATATTGATATTACATTTAGTGCATCAACAGATATTTTTCGTGGAAATGGATTGTCAACTCTTACAGGAACATCAAATAATGCTGCATTAATGATGAATGTTGCCGGTAATATTTCCATCAGTGGTAATGCTTCCGGCGAATTCAGGACAAATGCCGGAAATGGAAGTGAAACAGTAACTGTGGGTGGTAATACTGCTTTTAATGGTGGAACAAATTACTTCAACTACAGCACTGCACATAATTCCATAATAACTTTTACAGGTAATGTTACTGCAACAGGTGGAAAAACATATCTTTCTTATTCTCCGGGAAATGCATCCATAGTAATAAATGGAAATCTTGATTTATCAGGTGGAACAATTTCGCTGAAAGATAATACAGGTGTTTCTTCGCTGCTGGTGAATGGATCGTTTACACAAACCGCCGGAACAATTTATATTTATGGAAGTAATGGCATTATTTCAGCGGATGAATCTTCACTGATTATAACCGGATCATTTACACAAAGTGGAGGAACATTAAATTTTAACAATAATCCTTCTTCCGTTGTTTCGAATAATGTATATATAAACAGCAGCGATTTTAATCTGGGAGGAACAGGAGTTATTACATCTTCTGTTACTTCATCAGGAAACTATTTTGGCAAACTCTATTTCACACGTGCAGGAACAACCAATTATGTACGCACACCAGATCATCTTACTGAAAAAGTAAAAATTTATATTACCAACGGAACAACGCTGCTTCCCTCCTCTTCCGTACAGGTGGCAAGTGCAAGTACTGCAGCAACAGACATGCTTAATCTGAACAGTGGTTCAACGCTGGATTTAGGAAGTAATAAAATAATTTCCAACCGGATAAATTCGCATTCAGGAATCAATATACTGGCAGGAAGCACATTTAAAACAGCACATCCTCAAGGATTTTATAACAACACTTCCAATGCTGCACTGGATGCATCCGGAGCTATGGATTATTTTATTGATGCATATGGAACTGTAGAATATAATGGATACGAAAGTCAGGTGGTAACAGGTTCAGGAGCTGGCATTGCAAACGGAACACAGCATAAATACGGAATTCTAAAAATCAATTTTGGCGGAACAACGGAGAAAGTAAATATAAAACTTGCAGATGATGCATACGTACGAACACAGCTTTCATTAATGAATGGCGAATTGTTTCTGAATGATCATGCACTAACTGTTGAATCCGGATTTACATCAGCAATAACCAGAAATAACGGATATATAAAAAGTGAATCTGCTTCTCCGTCAGGAAATGCTACTGTCAACTGGAAAAATACAACAGAAGGAACGTATATATTTCCGTTCGGATATAACAGCAGTAATTATATTCCTGTAAAAATATCATTAACATCCGGAGGTCCTGCAGATATCAGCATATCAACACGCAGTACAGAGCAGGATAATAAACCCTGGGCATCAGGTGTAACAAATATTAACAATAACAGTTCAGATATATCAGCAGTTGCTGTGATTGACAGATGGTGGAATATCACAGCATCATCACCCGTTACAACTGACATTACTTTATCATACAGAGGAAGTGAAAATACAACAGGAAGTCCGTCATCATTATTTTGCATGCAAACATTTAATGCTGGCAACTGGGAAACATCTGCAGGAAATGCAACAGGTGTAACATCTGGAACAGGAACAATTACAGCAACGGGAATCTCCAGATTTGGACCTGTAGTAATTATTGCTTCCTCCTATACACTTCCTGTTGAGCTGGCTTACTTCACAGTTCAGCCTTCAGATAATAATGCAGATGTTAAGTGGTGTACTTCATCAGAAAAAAACATCGATTACTTCATAGTTCAGAAATCAACAGATGGAATTAACTGGGTGGATGTGCAGAAAGTAAAAGGATCAGGTAATTCTGTTGTGATGAAATATTATGAAGTGCAGGATAATAATCCTTTGCCCGGAAAATCCTTTTATCGTTTACAGCAAACAGATCTTAATACATCATCTACCTTCTCTGCTTCACGTCCATTTTTTGCAGATCAGCATGATAAAAAAACAGAAAATGCTATTACAGGAATATCACCTAATCCGTTTACCAGTGCATTTACCATGCAGTTTGTTATGGATGATGAAGGTGAAGGTGATATATATATAAATTCTGCAAAAGGAGAAGTTATATATAAAAGCAAAATACACGTCCTGAAAGGAATAAACTATTTCGATTATAAAGAAACTGCTGATCTCCTTCCTGGTTATTACACCATAACATTAGTAAAAGGTACCACTCAGTTATCAAGAAAAATTATCAAAAGCAACTAAACTATTTCTATACTATGAAACGATTTACACAACGTCCGGCCCAAAAATTAAAAACACTTCAACGTGGAACATTAATAGTTGGCGGCATTTCCATTCTTGCCATTGCAGTGTACGTGATGGTTGGTGTTCAAACAAGCCGGAGCATTGATTCCAATGCAGCAGGTTTTGAATTACTTTCAAACGATCCTATTAATAATGGTGAAATAGTTTGTGGTTTTACCTGGGATGGAACCAATGTTACTACATCTGATGTAGGACCATCTGCAGAATCTGCAGGTAGAAATACAGAAATTGTAAACAATGGACGTGACCATACAAAAGGACTTGGTGCAGGAAATACAGGAAGAAACATCAGCATGTTTATTGGCAGTGATCCTGTATTCAATGGTGATGGAATTGATTTCAGTATTGACTTCCGTCGTTTTGAAGCAACAGGTAGTTTCATTACAAGAGGAAGTTATTTCAACTTCGGAATGAAGAATGGAAGACTTTGCATTAAATACAATCTGCGCCAGGAAAACGGTAAAATAAAATCCATCGATGAAATGACACGTTATGAAATTCCGATGGATACTGTATTCAGAAATTACCGCTTTATATATAATCCGGAATCATCAAAGGGAGAAGTTTTTGTTGATAACATAGCAGTATGGTCGTCAAGCGCTGATGATGGTGATAAAATGAACTGGAACAATACAGATCCATTAATTATAGGTGATGAAATGAATGGCGAAACAACTTCAAAAGCTGTTTTTGATAATATGATTATACGTTCTACAAACAGAGGTCGTACCATGCCGATGCAGTTACTGAGTTTCACAGCAGAATTAAGAGGAGATAAAGTGATGATCAACTGGTTTACAGGTAAAGAAGATGGAACCGATTATTTCCGTGTTGAAAGAAGCACAGACACTTATTCCTACGAGGAAATCGGAAGAGTGAAAGCCTCGGGTAAATCTGCTGAGCTGAAAGCATATGCTTTACTGGATATGCATCCATCAACAGGTGTTTCTTATTACAGATTAAGTTTGCCTAATACCGATGTAAAATCAGTTTGGGTACCTATAATTGCTTTACGAATAAAAGAAAATACACTTCCTGCACCAATGCCTGAGTTGAGCGGAAGCACAAATAAGTAGCAAGTATCAAGACATAAGTATCAGGACTTTTAACTGCGTTACTTCTTACTAAAATAACTTAGATATTCTTTCTTGTTAAAAAGGTGCTCTGCTATCAGGGCACCTTTTTCATTTTATTTTTTGCTGTATGCAACTCTTCCCTATATTTGAAAACTTAATTCCTAAATAAAATAACATGAGTTTTACATCAGAGTTTAAAGATTTCATTGCTAAAGGTAATGTAGTTGATTTAGCTGTGGGAGTTGTTATTGGTGCAGCATTCGGTAAAGTAGTTGATTCACTTGTTACTGATGTTATAATGCCGCCAATCGGAGTATTAATAGGCGGAGTTAATTTTACTGATCTCCGTATGATTATCCAGGCAGAATCGGTGGATGCTGCAGGCAAAGCAATCCCTGCAGTAGCTGTTAACTATGGAAAACTGATACAGACT
>JBDTVD010000007.1:0-28228 GCA_040007375.1 Bacteroidota bacterium
TTTGGAATCGCAGGTGCCGTGAAAGGTGGAAAAACTCCTGATAGACCGGAAAGAGGTGACCGTGGAAATGATCGACCAAGAGGTGATCGTCGTGGTGGAGGAGACCGCCGTGGTGGTGGTGGAAGAGGTGGAGATCGTTCCAAATCAAGCAATAATTAATCACAATTGAAATAGTATAGTCATGATACAGCCGAAGAAGACGAAATTCAGGAAACAACATAAGATGGTCCCAAGTGGAACAGCAACCCGCGGAACAAGCATTGCTTTTGGATCATTTGCAATAAAATCTCTGGAAACCTGCTGGATTACATCCCGCCAGATTGAAGCTGCTCGTGTTGCGGTTACCCGTTTCATGAAACGTGAGGGACAGATATGGTGTCGTATATTTCCTGATAAACCTATCACCCGTAAACCCCAGGAAGTACGTATGGGAAAAGGTAAAGGAGCACCTGAATATTGGGTTGCAACAGTAAAACCAGGCACAGTAATATTTGAAGCAGAAGGAGTATCAATGGAAACTGCAAAAGAAGCATTACGACTGGCTGCACAGAAGCTACCAGTTACTACTAAGTTTGTTGTAAGACCAGATTACGCTGCTTAACCTGATAAAGAATAAAGTCATGAAACAAGATATCGTAAAAGACCTCACCACAGACGAAGTTCGTGAGAAAATAAAAGAGGAGCGTGCCAGTTACCGTAAAATGAAACTTGCACATGCTGTTTCTCCAATGGAGAATCCAATGAAAATCCGTAGCTCACGTAAAGTGATAGCACGTCTGGAAACAGAATTGAAAAAAAGAATTACACAAACTCAATCAGCTCAGTAATCATGGAAATGGAAAGGGCGCTTCGTAAAGAACGTACAGGTATTGTTACCAGTACAAAAATGGATAAGTCAATCACTGTTAGCGTTGAGCGTCGTGAGAAACATCCGATGTATGGTAAATTTATTAAGAAGACCAAAAGATTCATGGCTCATGATGAGAAGAATGAATGCGGTGTAGGAGATACTGTGAAAATCATGGAGACCCGTCCGATGAGTAAGCTGAAACGCTGGCGTCTGGTTGAAATAGTTGAAAAAGCTAAATAAATAATTAAAGGTTCAATATATATATACAGAAGCTGTATCATTAGAAATAATGAAAAAGCAATTGTAAATCTGAAACTAAAATGATACAGCAAGAGTCAAGATTAGTGGTGGCCGACAACAGCGGTGCAAAAGAAGTGCTCTGTATCCGCGTGCTTGGCGGGACAGGAAAGCGTTATGCATCACTGGGCGACAAAATCGTAGTTACCGTAAAACATGCACTTCCATCAGGTAATGTGAAAAAAGGAACAGTATCAAAAGCTGTTGTGGTCCGTGTGGCTAAGGAAGTAAGACGTAATGACGGATCTTATATCCGTTTTGATGACAATGCTGTTGTGCTTCTTAACAATCAGGATGAATTGCGTGGAACACGTATTTTCGGACCTGTTGCACGTGAGTTGCGCGAAAAACAATTTATGAAAATAGTTTCATTAGCACCGGAGGTATTGTAAAATGGAAAGAAAAAATAATAAACAACCTAAACTCAATATCAGAAAAGGTGATATTGTTAAGGTTATCAGCGGAGATTCTAAAGGTCAGCAGGGTAAGGTGCTGGAAGTAATTCCAGCAGATAAAAGGGTATTGGTTGAAAAGGTAAACATGGTTTCAAAAGCTAGTCGACCGAATGCTCAGAACACTCAAGGTGGTATCATTCGCAAAGAGGCGCCAGTTCATATTTCAAAAGTGATGCTGGTGGATCCCAAAGGTGGAAAACCAACCAGAGTAGGGCGCAAGATGGTAGATGGTAAATTAGTTCGTTATGCAAAAAAGTCAGGGGAGGTAATTAAATCATGAGTTACGCACCGAGATTAAGAGAAAAATATAAAGCTGAAATAGCGAAGTCGCTCATGGAGCGATTCAGTTTTAAAAGCATCATGCAGGTGCCAAAACTGGAAAAGATATGTATCAACCAGGGTGTTGGTGATGCTACATCTGATAAGAAACTTATTGAAAGTTCTATCACTGAAATGTCGAACATCACAGGTCAGAGAGCGGTATCAACTAAGTCAAGAAAAGATATCTCCAACTTTAAACTCCGTGCTGGTGTTGCAATCGGTGTGAGAGTTACTTTAAGAGGAGACAGAATGTATGAATTCCTTGACAGGTTAATATCTGTTTCCCTTCCACGTATCCGTGACTTCCGCGGTGTTAATGACAAAGGATTTGATGGTCGAGGGAACTATACATTAGGAGTTACAGAGCAAATAATTTTCCCTGAAATTGATATTGATAAAGTAAGTAAAATAATGGGTATGGATATCACTTTTGTTACTTCCACTCAAAAGGATAATGAAGCGATGGAATTACTTAAAGAATTTGGAATGCCATTTAAAAATCAGGTTAAGCAATAATTTACAAGCATGTCAAAAGAAAGCATCAAAGCCCGCGAGTTAAAAAGAATTCGTACTGTTGAAAAGTATGCAGTGAAACGCAAAGCTTTAAAAGAAGCAGGAGATTATGAAGGTCTTCAGAAACTTCCACGTAATGCTTCTCCATGCCGTGTGCGTAACCGTTGTAAACTTACTGGTCGTCCAAGAGGATATATGCGTCAGTTCGGAATAAGTAGAGTATTATTTCGCAAAATGGCACTTGAAGGAAAAATTGCAGGAGTAACAAAAGCTTCCTGGTAATATATATAATAAACAACAACAATTAATATTTAAACGGATAACGATTACTAATTAAAGAATTCTAATGACTGATCCGATAGCAGATTATTTAACACGTGTAAGGAACGCCGTGAAAGCAAATCACCGTGTGGTGGAAGTTCCTGCATCTAATTTTAAGAAAGAGATTACAAAGATTCTTTATGATAAAGGCTTTATCTCTAATTATAAATTTGAAGATTCAGAAAACAGACAAGGCAATATTAAAATTGCTTTGAAATATAATCCTGTATCAAAACAACCGGCAATTACTGCCATCCGCAGAGTATCGCGTCCTGGGTTGAGAAAATATGTGAATGCCGAAAAGCTTCCGCGAGTAATAAACGGACTTGGTATTGCCATAATTTCTACTTCCAGAGGGTTGATGACCGATAAGGAGGCTCGCAACCTGCATGTAGGCGGTGAAGTTATTTGTTATATATATTAATATTTAAAGAAGAAATCAAGATGTCACGTATAGGTAAATTACCAGTTCAGATCCCCAGCGGTATACAGGTTTCAGTTGCTGATTCAGTGGTAACTGTAAAAGGACCAAAGGGTACTCTTACCCAGAAATTAACAGATGATATTTCTGTTAATATCGATGGTGCAGTGTTGACTGTGGAACGTCCGACTGAACAGAAGCGTCATAAAGCATTGCATGGTCTTTATCGTGCATTAATTCAAAATATGATAATAGGTGTATCAACTGGTTTTAAAGTTGAACAGGAACTGGTTGGTGTGGGTTACCGTGCAACAAACCAGGGACAGATGCTTGATCTTGTGTTGGGATATTCTCATCATGTAGTGTTTGAACTTCCAACAGAAATAAAAGTAGCAACCCGTCAGGATAAAGGACAAAATCCAATCATTACTCTTGAAAGTCATGATAAACAACTGATCGGTCAGGTTACTGCTAAAATACGTTCACTCAGAACACCTGAGCCATACAAAGGAAAAGGTATTAAGTACGTAGGAGAAACATTAAGACGTAAAGCTGGTAAGTCAGCAGCTAAAAAATAATTAAGAATTTATACAGTCATGCAAACTCATAAAGAAGTACGTAGAGGCAAAATCCGCCAACGCATCCGCAAAGTAGTAAAAGGTACTGCAGAGCGTCCGAGATTATCAGTTTTCCGTAGCAACAAGCAGATTTATGCTCAGATCATTGATGATATTAACGGAGTAACTGTAGCTGCTGTTTCATCACGTCCTGCTGGAAATGCTAAAATCAACAAGCTTGAACAGGCAGCCAGTGTTGGAAAAATGATTGGTGAAAAAGCAATAAGTGTTGGACTAACGCAGGTTGTTTTCGACCGTGGCGGTTATCTGTATCATGGTCGTGTAAAAGCACTTGCTGATGGAGCACGTGAAGCAGGACTTAAATTTTAATCTTATATATCAATATATATAGCATAAGTTATAAAATGAATAACAAGAGCAAAAGGGTAAAATCAACCGAAACGGAACTTCATGATAAGCTGGTTGCAGTTAATCGTGTTACCAAGGTTACCAAAGGAGGACGTGCTTTCGGCTTTGCAGCAATTACTGTTGTGGGAGATGAGAAAGGTGTAGTTGGACATGGTTTAGGTAAAGCAAAGGAAGTAACTGATGCTGTTACCAAAAGCATAGATGATGCTAAGAAAAATCTTGTAAAGGTTCCGGTGTATAAAGGAACCGTGCCTCATGAGCAGGAAGGTAAATTCGGTGGTGCAAGAGTATTTCTGAAACCGGCAGCTCCAGGAACAGGAGTAATTGCAGGTGGTGCGATGCGTGCAGTATTGGAGAGTGTTGGTATTAAAGATGTTCTTGCAAAATCAAAAGGTTCGTCAAACCCGCATAATGTGGTTAAAGCAACGATTGATGCATTACTAAAAATGCGTGATCCAAAAAGTGTTGCTGAGCAACGTGGTGTGGAGTTATCAAAAGTGTTTAACGGATAATTTACTGAAGCAATGGGAAAACTGAAAGTTACACAGATTAAAAGCGGAATAGACCGCGCTGCTATACAAAAACGCACATTGAAGGCTCTGGGTCTTCGTATGCATAAGAGTGTGGAAGTGGAGTCAAATCCTCAAATGAATGGAATGATTGCCAAGGTTCAGCACCTGGTGAAAATTGAAAATATATAATAAGCCGTAACATGGAACTACATAATTTAAAACCAGCAAAGGGCGCTGTAAAAAAAGATAAGCGAATTGGCCGTGGAACAGGATCAGGTCATGGTGGAACATCTACCCGTGGTCATAAAGGTGCACAGTCAAGAAGTGGTTACAGCAGAAAAGCAGGCTTCGAAGGTGGTCAGATGCCATTACAACGTCGTCTTCCAAAATTCGGCTTCAAAAATATTAACCGTGTAGAGTTTACAGGAATTAATCTTGATGTTTTACAGCAACTGGCAGAACGTAACATTACGGAGTTTAATCACGATGTATTTGTTAAAAATGGTCTTGCTTCCAGAAAGGATAAAGTGAAAATTCTGGGTCGTGGTGAGTTAAAGTCGGTAGTATCAGTGACAGCTCATGCGTTCTCAGCAACAGCAAAAGAAGCAATCGAAAAAGCAGGTGGAACAGCAATTGAAAAAACAGGTTTCGCTGAAATTGCCAAATAACTATGAAGAACTTTATACAAACCTTACGTAACATCTTTACTATTGATGAACTGCGCACACGCATTCTCAATACGTTGCTGTTTCTGCTGATCTATCGCTTTGCTGCACACGTAGTGCTGCCCGGTGTAGACCCTGAAAAACTTGCAGGTCTGCAAAACCAGACTTCAGGTGGTATTCTTGGTCTGCTTGATATGTTTGCCGGCGGAGCATTTTCACAAGCATCTGTTGTGGCTCTTGGTATCATGCCTTACATATCTGCTTCAATTGTGGTGCAGTTACTTGGTATTGCAGTTCCTTATTTTCAGAAATTGCAGAAAGAAGGTGAAAGTGGAAGGAAGAAAATCAATCAGTATACACGTATACTTACGGTATTTGTAGTTGCATTTCAGGCTCCGGGTTATCTTATCAATTTAAGGGCTCAGTCACCTGGTGCATTATTAACATACGCTGATTCTCCAACTTTCTTTATGGTTAGCTCAACATTGATCATTATAGCAGGTACACTGTTTATTATGTGGTTGGGTGAGCGTATTACAGAGAAAGGTTTAGGTAATGGAATTTCCCTCATCATCATGACCGGTATTATTGCGCGATTACCTTTTGCTTTATATAAAGAGCTGGAATCACGTATGAATGAAGGGGGTGGTCTTGTTGTGTTTCTTGTTGAAATAGTCGCTCTGTTTGCAATTGTAGTGTTTGTAATTCTGCTTGTTCAGGGGACACGTAAAATACCGGTACAGTTTGCGAAGAAGATTGTCGGTAACCGTCAGTACGGAGGAGTTCGTCAGTATATTCCCTTAAAGGTAAATGCAGCTGGTGTTATGCCGATTGTATTTGCTCAGGCTATTATGTTTATTCCGGCAACAGTTGCTCAGTTCTTTCCTGAGTCAGCTTCATGGCAGGGATTTGCAGCCGCACTTACTGATTTCCATTCAATCTGGTACAACTTGATTTTTGCATTGTTGATAATTGTATTTACTTACTTCTATACAGCGATTGCAGTAAATCCAAGTCAGATGGCTGATGATATGAAGAAGAATGGCGGTTTTGTACCCGGTATAAAACCAGGTCGTAAAACTTCTGAATTTATTGATGAAGTAATGTCAAGGATAACTTTCCCTGGATCTTTATTCCTTGCTGCGATTGCAATCATGCCTTCGCTTGGAAAGATTGCTCATATGAATACACAGTTTGCTCAATTCTATGGAGGAACATCTTTATTGATTCTTGTTGGAGTTGTGCTGGATACTTTGCAGCAGATCGAAAGTCATCTGTTAATGCGTCATTACGATGGATTGATGAAATCAGGACGTATTAAAGGTCGTAGTGCAGCAGTGGGAGCCGCGGTTTAATTAGTGTTTTTATTGTTAAAAGGTTGATGAATGGCAGCAGGGTCGATTATATATAAAGACAAAGAAGAAATAGAGTTAATAAGAAGGAGTTCTTTACTTGTAGGAAAAACACTGGCGGAAGTTGCACTTCATATCAGGCCGGGAATTACCACGGGAAAACTGGATGAAATTGCAGAGGCGTTTCTGCGTGATCATGGAGCTTTGCCTTCGTTTAAAGGATATCACGGATATAAAGCTTCTCTGTGTATATCAATTAATGAAGAAGTAGTTCATGGCATACCAGGTAGCAGGGAGATTAAGGAAGGAGATTTGGTATCAGTTGACTGCGGTGCATTTATAAATGGTTATCATGGAGATTCTGCATACACGTTCCCGGTACATGTTACTGATCCGGAATTGTTGCAGTTACTCAGAGTAACGTTAAGATGCCTGGAATTAGGAATTGAAAAAACCTGCGCAGGAAACAGAGTAGGGGACATCAGCTCTTCCATTCAGGAATATGCTGAGCGTCATGGCTACGGAGTCGTTCGAGAGTTAGTGGGACATGGAATCGGAAAAACATTGCATGAAAAACCGGAAGTACCTAATTATGGGAAGAAAGGTGCAGGTGCCTTGTTAAAGCAGGGAATGACCATTGCAATTGAACCAATGATAAACATGGGAACCAAGAATGTAAAACAGTTGAGCGATGGATGGACAGTAATCACACAGGATAAAAAGCCATCAGCACATTTCGAACATACTGTAGCATTAACAGAAAACGAAGCAGATGTATTATCATCATTTACAGAAATAGAAAAATCAATAAGTAAAAATCAAAATATAACTGAATTAGCAGCAATAGTTGAATAATGGCGAAACAAACGGCTATTGAACAGGACGGAACGATTACAGAAGCATTGTCAAATGCCACCTTTCGGGTGGAGTTGGAAAACGGGCATGAAATCATCGCTCATATTTCAGGGAAAATGCGGATGAATTATATAAAGATTCTACCTGGTGATAAAGTGAAAGTGGAAATGTCGCCTTATGATCTGAGTAAAGGAAGAATAACCTATCGTTATAAATAAACAACACCGTTAACGCGGAATAAAGAACAGTAAGATGAAAGTAAAGCCATCCTTAAAAAAGCGCAGTGTTGATTGCAAAATCGTTAGACGTAAAGGACGTTTATACGTGATCAACAAAAAAAACCCACGCTTTAAGCAGCGCCAGGGATAAAATGAAATACGTTTAATACCGGAATTTCATAAAACATATATATAAAGATTAAAAAAAATAATAAAAAATGGCTCGTATAGCAGGTATTGATTTGCCAAAGCATAAAAGAGGTGAAATTGGACTTACCTACATTTTTGGTATTGGTCGCACAACAGCTCAGCGTATTTTGTCTGATGCCGGTATAGACTGGAACAAGAAAGTAGAACAGTGGGATGATAACGAACTGAATAAGATCCGTACAATCATCAACGACCAGGTAAAAGTGGAAGGTGCGCTTCGCTCTGAAACTCAGTTGAACATTAAACGATTGATGGACATCGGATCATACCGCGGTATCCGTCACCGTGTTGGTTTGCCTGTTCGTGGTCAGAGAACAAAAAACAACTCTCGTACCCGTAAAGGAAAACGTAAAACAGTTGCCAACAAAAAGAAAGTAACTAAATAGTGATAAGTTAACAGTTAAAGGGAAGTTCTTTATATATAATGATGAACATCTTCTGATAACAAATAACGATTAACAATAATGGCTAAGCAAACAAAAGCAGTAAAAAAGAGAGTGGTAAAAGTGGAAGCTTCGGGTGAAGCACACATCAATGCTACATTCAATAACATTATTATCAGCCTTACTAATTCTACAGGTCAGGTTATTTCCTGGGCTTCCGCAGGTAAAATGGGGTTTAAAGGCTCTAAGAAAAACACACCATACGCAGCACAGATGGCAGCAGGTGAGTGCAGCAAAACTGCATACGATGCTGGTCTGCGCAAAGTGAAAGTGTTTGTAAAAGGACCAGGAGCAGGACGTGAGTCTGCAATCCGTACCATTCATGGTTCAGGAATTGAAGTATCAGAAATTGTTGATATCACACCGATTCCACATAACGGTTGTCGCCCTCCGAAAAGAAGAAGAATCTAATAATCAGTTTTAATAAGAAATAGAATAACCATCAGATAAATGGCAAGATATATAGGACCGAAAAGTCGTATTGCACGTAAATTCCGTGAACCAATATACGGACCGGACAAAAATTTCGAGAAACGTAATTACCCTCCGGGACAGCATGGACTGAATAAAAAACGTTCAAAGTTGTCGGAATATGCAACTCAGCTTAAGGAAAAACAAAAAGTAAAATATACTTATGGAATTCTGGAGCGTCAGTTCGCTAAAATATTCGATCGCGCTTCAAGAATGGAGGGTATCACTGGTGAGAATCTTTTAAAACTGATTGAATCACGCCTGGATAATGTTGTGTTTCGTTTAGGTATTGCACCAACACGTTCTGCTGCACGTCAGCTTGTATCACATTGTCATATCACTGTAAATGGTGAAGTGGTAAACATTGCATCTTATACAATGAGAGCAGGGGACCAGGTTGCCGTTCGTGAACGTTCGAAATCATTGCCGGTTATTGCAGATTCTCTTGCTGCACGAATGGGGAAACACGGATGGCTGGAGTGGGATTCCACACAGATGGCAGGTAAGTTCCTGAATGCTCCGGCCCGTGAGGAAATAACAGAGAATATCAAAGAACAGTTGATTGTCGAGTTGTACTCTAAATAAAAACTGCAGGTAGTACTCTTATATATATTGTTTAATAATTGCTAGATCCTTAACAAAAACCCATATATAAAATGCCAATATTAGCTTTCCAACGTCCTGATAAAGTGATAATGAACCATGCTACGGAAACGTTCGGGCAATTTGAATTCCGTCCGCTTGAACCTGGCTATGGTATTACAGTTGGTAATGCAATACGCAGGATCCTTCTTAATTCACTTGAAGGATATGCAATAACTTCTATGAAAGCCGCAGGTGTTGACCATGAATTCTCTACTATCAAAGGAGTTGTGGAAGATGTAACGGAAATGATTCTGAATCTTAAACAGGTGCGTTTCAAACGCCAGATTGAGGGTACCGATACTGAAAAAGTTCACGTAATGGTGAATGGAAAAGAAACATTTACTGCAGGCGACATTGCAAAACATACTACTGCCTTTCAGGTATTAAATCCTGACTTCGTTATTTGTAACATGGATCCTTCAGTTAAACTGCAGATCGATCTTACCATTGAAAAGGGTCGTGGTTATGTACCATCAGAAGATAATAAAACAAACAGTGCCCCAATAGGAACCATCTTCGTTGATTCTATTTTCACACCAATACGTAATGTGAAGTATCACATTGAAAACTTCCGTGTGGAGCAGAAAACAGATTATGAAAAACTGGTTCTTGAAATAACTTCAGATGGAAGTATTCATCCTAAAGAAGCATTAAAGGAGGCAGCAGAAATTCTGATTCATCATTTCATGTTGTTCTCTGATGAGAAAATTACTTTGGAAAGTAAGCCAAAGCAACCCACTGAAGAACTGGATGAGAATACACTTCACATGCGCCAGTTGTTAAAAACCAAATTGGTAGATATGGATCTTTCAGTGCGTGCATTGAACTGTCTGAAAGCTGCTGATGTGGAAACACTGGGTGATCTGGTAAGTTATACAAAAGCCGATCTTCTTAAATTCCGAAACTTCGGTAAGAAATCACTTACTGAATTGGAAGAATTGGTAAGAAGTAAAAACCTGAGCTTCGGTATGAACATCAGTAAATACATGCTTGACAAAGAATAAGAAATTAAAATAGGATCCGAATACTCTTAAAATCATCAGACAATGCGTCACGGAAAGAAAGATAATCACCTGGGAAGAATGCAGGGCCACAGAGTTTCATTACTCAGCAATATGGCCAATTCTCTCATTAAACATAAACGTATTTTCACTACAGTTGCTAAAGCAAAAGCTTTACGTATGTATGTAGAACCACTTCTTACAAAGGGCAAAACAGATAGCACTCATTCACGTCGTGTGGTATTCAGTTACCTTCAGGATAAAGAAGCAGTAACTGAATTGTTCCGTGAAGTTGCAGCGAAAATTGCTGACAGACCAGGTGGATATACACGTATCATCCGCACGGGTAATCGGCTTGGTGATGCAGCTGAAATGTGTATGATGGAGCTTGTTGATTTCAACGATGTAATGATTAACGAAAAAGGTCCAAAGAAGGCAGCGAAAACTACAAGAAGAAGAGGAACGGCCAAAAAGAAGATTAGTCCGAAAGAAGAAGGTTCTTCTCCAGAGTCGAAAGATTCAGAATGATTCTGAAGAAATATTTTGAAAGCCCTGCCCTCAAAGCAGGGCTTTTGCTATACGTACTTTTTGTTCACATTCCTCATTCTGCTGTAGTAAGGAAAGGTTTAACAGTTTATTTTTGTAACCTGTCAAATAGATACGTTACTCAATGAGGTATGTAGCAAAAAAACCTGCTGTTCTGCTCCTGGAAGACGGTACAGCATTTTACGGGAAGGCAGCCGGAGCAATCGGAATGGCCACCGGAGAAATATGTTTTAACACCGGTATGACCGGTTACCAGGAAATTTTTACCGATCCTTCTTATGCCGGGCAACTAATGGTTATGGCAAGTGTGCATATTGGTAACTATGGTATTATTGATGATGAAAGTGAATCATCAGGGATTAAAATATCCGGCTTGATCTGCCGAAACCTGAGTGCAACTTTTTCACGCGTTGGAAATTCCATCAGCCTGCAGGAGTTTTTAGATCGCCAGAAAATTGTAGTCGTAACAGATATTGATACCAGGGCAATTGTTAAGCACATCAGAAGTAAAGGTGCCATGAATGCACTTATTTCAACAGGGGAACAGGATATTGAAATTTTAAAACGGGAGTTAAAGAAAGTGCCTTCAATGGAAGGTCTGGAATTATCCTCGCAGGTTTCAACCAGTCAGTCTTATTTTTTTGGTGAGTCAACAAATAAATATCGTGTTGCAGTTTTGGATGAAGGTGTTAAAATAAATACGCTGCGTAATCTCGCAAACAGAAATTGTTATGTCAGAGTGTTTCCTTACAATGCTACTTTTGATGAAATACAATCATGGAGTCCTGATGGTATTTTAGTATCGAATGGACCTGGTGATCCTTCTGCATTGCCTGATGTAGTTAAAACACTGAAAAGAATTGTGGAAGCAGAAATTCCTTTGATGGGTATTTGCCTGGGTCATCAGTTACTCGCTCTGGCATGTGGAATTTCAACTTATAAAATGCATCATGGACACCGTGGAATTAATCATCCTGTTAAGAATCAAATCACAGGTAAAAGTGAAATAACTTCTCAGAATCATGGCTTTGCTGTTAATAAGGAAGAAATAGAAAATGCTTCTCATCTGGAGATCACTCACGTGAATCTTAATGATCAGTCAATTGAAGGAATCAGAGTAAAAGGGAAGCCTGCTTTTTCTGTACAATATCATCCTGAAGCTGCTCCGGGTCCACATGATGCGGCATATCTTTTTGATGAGTTTTTAGCACATATCATAACACGTGTTAATAATCCAGTTGCAGCAGCTGTAAAATAAAACATTGCAAAAAGAGTATATATAAAAACCACATAAATCAATAAAAATGAAAACAACACACAAATTATTTTGCATGCTGTCATTATTCAGCTGCACATTAGTTCATGCACAGGATCAGGATCCTGCACAGCAAAAAGCCTGGATGGAGTATATGACACCATCAAAACAACATCAGCAACTCGCAATGGCAAAAGGAAACTGGACAGAAGAAGTCACTATGTGGATGTCAGCCGATGCACCTGCAATGAAAAGTAATTCTACTATTACAAATACAATGATAATGGGCGGTCGTTATCAGCAGGGTATTCATAAAGGTAGTATGATGGGACAACCATTTGAAGGAATGAGTATAGTTGGATATGATAACAAACTTCAGGTATATCAAAGTACATGGATTGATAACATGGGAACTGGTATTATGATGATGGAAGGTACCTGGAATGAAGAGTTAAAAGCAATTGAATTTAAAGGCAACATGGTTGATCCTGTTTCAGGAGCTAAGTTGGCAGTGCGTGAAGTTTATACTGTTGTTAATGAAAATGAGCATACTCTTGAAATGTTTATGTCTCCTGCTGAAGGGAAGGAATATAAAAGTATGAGCATTGTTATGAAGCGTGCAACTGGTAAGAGCACTACTCAAAAAGCAGATGGAAAAACTCCTGTTAAATCAGGCCCAACTGATGAAGAGAAAAAACCAAAGCCAGTTCAACAACCTTTAATGCCAACAAAAAACTAAAATATTTTATATAGAGAAGGCCGGTCTTTAGTACCGGCCTTTCTTATTTTAAAGCAGGTGATGTTGTTGTGCATAAATGATTAAACAGGCAGCGCATGCAGATTGAAATTGAAACTAATTTGGGGGAGAAATTAGGAAAATTAAAAAGCTATTTTACAGATCTGAAATTTATGCAGTGGGAAACAGTTATCGGTCTTGAAGTACATATACAATTGGCTCTTCAAAGTAAATTGTTTGCATTGGATAACGCTGCTTTTGGAGGAGAACCAAACACACATATTAGTACTGTAACTTCAGCACATCCCGGAGCACTTCCTGTTTTAAATTCGAAGGCATTTGAATTTGCAGTGATGATGGGACTTGCATGCAACTCCGATATTACAACAGAAAATTATTTTGATCGCAAACATTATTTTTATGCTGATTTGCCCAAGGGTTATCAGGTAACACAAAATACAACACCTGTTTGTGGAAGAGGAAAAATTACAGTTCGTTTAACGGATGGTTCTCCTCTTGAAATTGCAATTCATCATATACACCTGGAAGAAGATGCAGGGAAAAGTATTCATGATGCAGAAGATAAATATTCGCTCATTGATCTTAATCGCGCAGGAGTGGCATTACTGGAAATGGTAACAGAACCTGTTATCTCATCTTCTGAAGAAGCGTATGCATTTCTTGCAGCAGTGCGAAAGATTGTCCGTTACATTGGTATCAGCGATGGAAATATGGAAGAAGGAAGTTTGCGATGTGATGCCAACATCAGCTTAAGAAAAAAAGGTACTGAAAAACTAGGTGTTAAAACTGAAATAAAAAATCTTAACTCCATGCGTTATCTGCAGAAAGCATTGCAGTTTGAAATTAACAGACAACAAAAAATTCTTGATGCAGGTGGTGAGATAATTCAGGAAACACGTGGGTTTAACAGTAATGATGGAACTACTTTTTCTATGCGGGAGAAAGAATCATCACATGATTACCGCTATTTCCCGGAACCGGATGTGCCTCCGTTCATCCTGAGTAATGATTATATATATAATGTAAAAAAAAGCATGCCTGTTCTTCCTGAACAGTATCTGAATAAGTTTACCGGCGAGTTTGGAATTGCACTTCAGGATGCCATTACACTTACAGAAAATCACGGGACAGCAATTTTTTTTGATTCTGTTTCTCAGAATTATTCTTCTTATAAAACTACCTGCAACTGGATATTAGGACCTTTACGATCGCTTATGAACAGTGATAATGAAGCAGTGGAGAAACCTGCAGTTTCAGTAGCAGCATTTATTAAGCTTTTGCAGATGGTGGATTCCGGAGTGATAAGTTATTCTGCCGCTAGTCAGAAAGTTTTACCTGCTATATATAAAAATGAAGATGCAGATCCGGAAAAGATAGCTGTTGATATGAACGTTATGATGGAGAAAGATGATAATGCAACTTTAAATCTTGTTAAAGAAGTTCTCGCTTCTATGCCAGATAAAGTATCTGAATTCAGGAAAGGTAAAAAAGCTTTGCTCACTCTCTTTATCGGTGAAGCCATGAAGAAAGGAAAGGGTAAACATAATCCTGCAGTTATTAAATCTCTAATAGAGAAAGAACTTGAATAGTATTAATATATTTTTTTTTAGTTTAAAGAGATGCAGCGTCCTGTTGTTTATATATGCTCTTTTGTTTCCCGGTTTTGCAAAGGCAGGAGGCTCTTATTTTCAGCAGGAAGTAAATTATGTAATTCATGTAACACTTGATGATAAACTGCATACACTTACTGGTGATGTAAAGTTCGACTACATTAATAATTCTACTGACACATTAAAGGAAATATATATACATGTATGGCCGAATGCATATAAGAATTCAGAAACACCACTCGTAAAACAGCAGCTGTTAAATGGAACAACAGATTTGTATTTTGCTGATGATGAAGATCGTGGTTACATGGATGGTTTACAGTTTACTTATAATGGTAAATCAGTAAACTTCCAGTTCATCGCTGTTGATTACGGAAAAATTATTCTCTCTGATCCGATTTTGCCAGGTGGAAGAGCAACTTTCTCAACACCTTTTTTTGTAAAGATACCGGATGCCCGTTTTTCAAGAATGGGGCATCATGGCCAGGCATATTATATATCGCAATGGTATCCTAAACCCGCTGTGTACGATGCAACAGGTTGGCATCCTATGTCGTATCTGGATATTGGTGAATTTTATAGTGAATTCGGTTCTTTCGAAGTGCATATTACTTTACCATCGAACTATGTTATTTGTGCTACAGGTGAACTTCAGGATAAAGATGAAGTGGCGTGGTTAAGCCTCAAAGCTTCAGGTAATTCTTCTGTAAGTGATAATTCATTTCCACCATCCGATATCACAACAAAAACACTTGTCTACAAACAATCAGGAATTCATGATTTTGCATGGTTTGCTGATAAAAGATATCTTGTTCAGAAAGGTTCACTGATATTACCTGAAACACGACGTCGGGTTGATACCTGGGCATTTTACACTCCTGCACATGCAGCCATCTGGAAAAATGCAACTGAATATATAAACCGTACTATTTTAAATTATTCCCGCTGGAATGGCGATTATATATATAGCAGCTGCTCTGTTGCTGAAGGTTCTCTTGCTGTAAGTAATGGTATGGAATACCCAATGGTTACAATAATTAATTCACAGGATACACTATCGCTCGAATCTGTTATTGTGCATGAGGTTGGGCATAACTGGTTTTATGGAATGCTGGCCAGCAATGAAAGAGATAATCCCTGGATGGATGAAGGATTGAATTCATTTAATGAATTACGTTATCTTATCCAGCAATATCCACCGGTAAATAATGTTCATGTAAATGATCTGTATTCATTTGGTGGAAGACTCAGCAGGCTGTTTGGATTTGATGCAATGAGTTATAAGGATTCCTGGCAACTGGAGTATGATATTGCAGCAGCAACCAGAAGTGATCAGTCATTAATGCTGCCATCGGAAAGTTATAACTGGCTCCATTACGGAATCAGTATCTATCGCAAAACGGCCATCGCTTTTTATTATCTGAAACAATATCTCGGTGATGAAGATTTTGATCGCTGCATGCAGAATTATTTTCGGAGATGGAACGGTAAGCATCCTCACCCTGAAGATGTGAAAAAAGTATTTGAAGAATTTTCCGGTAAGAAGTTAAGTTGGTTTTTTGATGACCTTCTTCCTGGAACAGGAGTAGTGGATTATAAAATATGTGGTGTAAATAAATCCTCAGGAAAATATACTGTCAGACTAAAAAATAACGGCGACATTTCTTCTCCACTGTGGTTGTACGGTATGAAAGGAGATTCTGTAATTACATCTACCAACATTGAAGGCTTTTCCGGAAGCATGGAATTAGAAAACAATTGTACAGAATGTACTTCTTTCTCCATCGATTATTTCCGTTACTCTACTGATATCAATAGAAATAACAATCATATATATACATCAGGGTTACTGAAAAAAAGAGACCCTTTCAGTATTGGACTTTTTCCAAAAACCAATCCTGCAAATGGAAGACGACTTTGTGTTCTGCCTTCGGCCGGATGGAATGAATATAATAAATGGATGGCCGGAGTAACGTTTTACAATAAGACATTGCCTTTAAAAAAGTTTGAATATTCGTTAACAGCATTGTATGGTTTTGGTGATAACGAACCTGCAGGTGTTGGATCAGCAACATATAATATATATTTAAGGAAGAGTGCTGTGAAATCAATTGGCATTGGAGTGAAAGGTAAAAGGTTTGCATATGATAACACAGTTGCACGGAAGAGCTTCGATGTATTTGAAAAGGAAAACCTCCATTATTTGCGCTGGGAGCCTGGTGTAGAATTAAATTTCCGGAATAAAAATCCTGTTTCTACGAGCCAGAGTATATTGTTTTTGTCAATGGTAAATGTAAGCGAACAGGACCTGGAATTAAAAGCAAGAATTGATTCACCACATTATAATATTACTGGTGTGGTAGAAAATAACCGATGGGTTTTAAGGGCAACATTTACGCATTCTAATGATCGTACTATTGATCCTTACTCATTTAAACTTACTGGTGAGATGAATGATGATTATCAGAAGTTATCATTTGAAGGTAAGTATGATTTTATATATGCGAAGGGTGGTAGGGCTGTGAGAACAAGATTGTTTGCAGGATATGAAAACAGAAATTCAGATGGAACTGCATATCCTCTTTATTTAAGTGGATGGAGTGGATCTCAGGATAACTGGTATGATGAATATTATTTTGGAAGAAGTGAAAGAGTAGGAATCTTAGCGCAACAAATGTCGATGCACGATGGAGGATTTAAAGTAAATATTCCTTATGGTTCTACTGCGGATTGGCTGACAGCATTAAACATCAATGTTGATTTTCCGGGTTCATTACCTTTGAGTTTTTTTCTGGATGTAGGAACATTTAAGGATGCAAAAGATATTCTTTCTATATATAATGTGGATAACAGTATCGTTTATGATGGAGGAATCTGTGTTTCCCTGGTCTACGCTAAAGTATACTTTCCAATTCTGCGTTCCTCTGATATTAAAGCTTTCCAGAGTGGTGATTTTGGTGTCGACAGAATTTCATTTGGTAAACAGATCCGCTTTGAAATTGACCTGGAACGACTGAATCCTTTTTATCTTCGCAACCAGTTTTCGAAATGATGGAACTCAAGCAGGGAAAAAAAATATACTTCATCTCCGATTTTCACCTCGGTGTGCCTGATTATACATCAAGCCTGGAAAGAGAACGTAAAATTGTCCGCTGGATGGATAGCATTAAGCACGATGCACAGGTGCTTTACCTGATGGGTGATGTTTTTGATTATTGGTTCGAATATAAAAATGCAGTTCCGAAAGGACATGTGCGTTTGCTTGGAAAACTTGCTGAACTTGCTGATGGTGGAATTAAGATTTATTATTTCACAGGCAATCATGATATGTGGGTGTTTGATTATCTCCCGAAAGAAATAGGATTAACAGTTTACCGCGAACCGGTGCAGCATGAATACAACGGCGTTAAATTTTATCTCGGTCATGGTGATGGATTAGGTCCTGGTGATCATGGATATAAATTCATAAAAAAGATTTTTGCAAGTAAAGTCAGTCAATGGCTGTTTGCGCGCCTTCATCCAAACTTTGGTATCTGGCTGATGAAATATTTTTCAAGAACAAGCAGAGCTGCAACAGGAGACAGTGATGAAGTATTTATGGGAGAAGATAAAGAGTGGCTCATTATATATTCAAGAGAAGTATTAAAGACTGAACATTTTGATTATTTTATTTTTGGTCATCGTCATTTGCCCATTGATTTTAAACTCAGCGAAAAAAGCAGATATATAAATTTAGGTGAGTGGATTAATCACCAGATGTTTGCTGTTTTTGATGGAAAAAATCTGGAAGTAAAAAAGTATGAGGACACAAAAAAATAGTAATTTATTTTATAAATGAAAAAACTATTATTGCTGATATTCATTTTTACATCGTTTAAAATAAACGGTCAGACTACTAACTCCACACCCTACTGTCCATATCATTTTGATGGAGGAAGTGTGCAGCAGACGCATTATATTTCATCAGTTACATTAGATACTTTTACTAACAACACCGGAACTGTTCAGCAACCAACTCCGCATTATATATATTACAATAATCTTCCTGCGATTAATATTGTACTTGGTGCGCAGTATAATTTTTCTGTAAATGTGGATACTCTTGGTGCTGAAAGAAGAATCTACATCTTCATTGACTGGGACAGAAATGGTTCATTTACCGGATTGGAATATTATGGTACATCTATACCTTTAACAGGATCTGATTCTGTATTTTCAGTTGTTGTTCAATCTCCCGGATTTGCTATTGCAGGACCAACAAGGATGCGTGTTACAGTTAATGAAGATGGTTCAGGAACACTGATAGGATTTCCCTGCAGTACTATGATTGATTGGGGAGAAGCAGAAGATTATGATGTGAACCTGATTGCAGCATCCGGAATTGAAGTAAACAAACCTGTTTCAGTATTATTATATCCAACGATAGTAGAAAGTAGTCTTACTATTCAATCAGAAGAAGAAATTGAATCATTGAATATTTATAATTCAGCGGGACAAAAGGTATTCTATTCAAAGTATAAAAATGAAAAGGAAGTTACTTTAAACTTAAGCGATCTTCCTTCTGGAATATATAAAGTATTAATTCAATGCAGAAACGGAATTGCAACGAAGTCTTTTATAAAAAAATAATAATTTTGAATAGGATAAATTTTGAGAACACCTGTATTATAAAATCTACAACAATAGGTCTTCAATTTGCACCAATAGTTTTAGCCTACATCATGAAAAAAATAAGTACCTATATATTTTTCTTTGCGTTTTTTAGTACCTGTCTAGTTCATTCACAAAGTCAATGGAAATTTCACATCGCCTTTGAAGATGGAACAGGTGCAAAAGACACGATCTGGTGTATTTGGGACACAGCAGCAACTTTGAACTGGACACCTGGTCCTTACGATACATTATTTAATGAAGGTCCAGCCATTACGAATACTAATGTTTTTAACGTATGGATATACAATAATAATCTGGACTCCACTAAAACCTTAGCAAATCCTTATTTCCCATTTGTGGGTTTTCAATTAGAAGTACGTGCAATTAATTTACAATATCCAATATATATATCGTGGGATTCATCACTGTTCAATACTGTAGGTGCTCCTGATATTTTAGGTAATGTTTATGATGCGAAAATTGATAATGATTATTTTTTTGCGGTCAATAACGATCCGCCGGCTCAAATGTTCAATATGCTATGGGATAATCATGTAACTGCACCATTTTTTGCATGGGGATCACAGAGTCAATTTCCTATGTCTTTTTATATAAGTGGTCAACTTGTGAATATAAATTCTATTGATTCACACTTTCAAAAAATAGATGTATTTCCCAATCCCTTTTCCGATAATTTCACTTTGAAATCAAATGATGCAATTGCTTCCATAACATTGACGGACTTAAAAGGTCAAGTTGTGTACACTAAAACTGTTTCAGAAAGACACAATAATTCACTTGTAATTTCCATACCTAACCATATTCCAGAAGGAATATATATAGTTAAAGCATTAACTACAACAAACCTTATATATTATGAAAAAATCCTTAAAACATCTCCTTAGCTTTCTCTTTATTCTTCTATGCAAACCAATTGTTTATTCACAATGTTATACGCCTGAACAAAACAACTTCAGCATTCCGAATAATGCTACATTTGAGACGAAAAACGGTTGGTATTTATCACCTCATGGTACATTGCGTGTTCTTATTGTTTTTGCTGAAGTAAATTATGATGTTGGTACAGACCCCTTGCCAAATGGTAATGCAAGTTGGCAACCACATACTTTGCCGACTTGGGCAAATAATTTTTTTGATACACAAACACCTACGGGTGCTGCGCAAGGTCTGGTTACACGATTATTTCAGCAAGCCTCCAAAGGTGATTTTAATATTCTGGGTGATTATTTATTGGCACCAAACAACGGAGGTATTTTCACGGTAAATCAAAGTGCGTTGAATCCTTGCACAAATCAAAACTGTCTTAATGTTTCTCCACTTGTTACAAATATTAATAATGTCATGTTAGGAAATTTTGTGACAGGTCATGGAATGAATGTTTCTGATTTTGATTTATGGACACAAACAGGAGAAGGCCTACCGAAACTTAGTACCCCTAATACTTCCTGTGACCATATCCTTTTTATTTTTAGAAATTCTCAATACAACAGAACTGGATTTACGAAACCTTATACAGTAATTAGCAATCTCGTGGGTACATCTGCTGAGGGTTATACCGTGGTTGGTGAGCATCCTTCTCCTCCTTGGAGAGTGGCGGCTCATGAAATTGCTCATGATCTTATCGGTTCCAACAACTTTCATTCTGGAGGCGGAGGTGGTGCAACAAACTACTGGATTGCAGGTGAATCCGGATGGAGCATTCTAGGAGGGTTTAATGGCTCACTGCGATCTTTTAATGGTTGGGATGCTTACAGACTTGACTGGAAAGGTTCAAATCAATTTTTAATACCTGCACGCAATTCCACAAATATTTCAGAATTGAATGGAGATCTTGATCCTGCAAATACTTCTCAGGCTGGTATTTATACATTACGTGATTTCATCTCGACTGGTGATGCCATTCGAATTAAAATTCCTTATACAAATCCTACAACTGAATATCCTGAATTCTTATGGATTGAAAATCATAACGGCAAAGCAATGAGCGGAAGTCCATACGACGTATGGAATTGGGAGGTAGAACATCCCTCGTGTATTTCACCAGCTCCCTACGGATTATATATGCAGTTGCAGATCGATAGAGAACTAAAATCAAGTAACAATACATCTACTGATCTTTATGGTGGCTATGAAGATTATATGCGTCCGCTTACGGCGGATGGAGCATGGGATCGAGATTTTGAAGGAGCACTTGTAAATAATCCATGTGTGAGAGGAGGAGACGTTCATGCTTTTATTAAAACTTTACCTAATCCTTTAAGCGGAACAGATGATCAAGATGGGCATCCGTTTAATATAAATCAAAGTGATAATATATTAGACGGAGGCGATTCCTATCAGAACGAGGTGGAGAAGATTGGAATTAATTATTACAAAAATTTCTTTTGGGGAGGTCATCCAAGACATGTATTTACGTTAGCTGGTAACAAAAAGATTGGTATTGCAACAAACCCAGCAACAGCCTCAAAAGTTAATCTTGTCAGTTTTATTAGCCCACTACAAGGAGCCCATAATGTTCGTAAGATTTATTTGAATGGGATTTCAGTCGAAATATTAAATCAGGATTTCGTCGCAGGTAATATACAAGTCAGAGTTCGTTTTGATGATGTTGACATTGATAGTGATGTGAGATGGTGTGGTGATTCGATCATTCTTAATCCGATACCAACACCCAATAATATTTCACTAAATATAAAATCCGGTAAATCGATTTTATTAGATCAAAGTTTGACAGCATCAAGAATGAACAATCCGCAAATTTTTAATACTCAACAAGTATTCGCATCTAATACACTCTTTCAAGCTTTATCAGGTTCGAGAATAAACATGGAAGTAAATAGCAGTTTTGTTGTGGACAATAACAGCATTTTAAGACTTGAAAGTGGAAGCCGTCTTGATATTTCCAATGGTGCTGTATTACGAATTAAAAGAGGTGGAAGATTAGAAATGCTAGGTGGTGCAACGATTAACATACTTAATGGAGGAAAGATTATCATCGAGGAAACGCCAGGTTCCAGTAGTGATGGAAGATTAGTTTATTATCCAAATGCAAGGATCAATCTTGATGGTGCAAATTCTCAATTAGAGATTGCAGGTATACTGGATATACAAAGCAATGCGACATTCATGCCTGTTAGCAGCACAGCTTCCACGATAACTTTTGGCAGTGTTAAATTCAGCAGCGTTGAGAACCCGAGTCAAAATGTTATAGCAGGCAGCAACTCAAAATTCATCATGCAAAGTAATATCCAATCGAGAAAGATTTTATATATAAATCAGGAGTCACTATATGGCCCTTCATCTCTCATTGAATTTTCATTGAAATACGGAACGGCTGTTATGGCTGACAACGCAAGAATAGTGAGCCCCCAGACAAATTCTTGCATCATAAATTTCACAGGTGCGCTGTTAACATCTCCTAATAATGTAAGAAACAACCATCGCGGACTTTGGTTGTACGGTCAATCACAAATTACATTACTCGGAAGTCATTTTAAGAATGGATTCTACGGTGTTCATGCCTTTAACACGCCCTTTGGAAATATACTAAACATGACGAATTGTCTTTATTACAATTGTAATTATGGGTTGTTTACCTTAGATAAAGGTGTAAATGCAACATCTACTGCATTTAATGAATGCGGAATCGGATGGTATGCAGAAGGAATGAGCTTAACATCCTCTGCTAAACAATGTGATGCAACGAACAACACAGTCGATGGAATTTATTATCAAGGTGTATCAGTATTAAATATTACTGATCCATATATAAACACAAATAAGGAAGGTATAAATGCTCTGCAAGTAACGACAAGAATAAACTGTGGAAGCGTAAGCTCTAATACTACGAATGGCATAATGCTTCGAGGCTCTGCAACGCTTTTCATGGATGGCAGTGCAAGCTCTAATCACCCACCAGTAACCGCAGTAGATAATCGAACCACCGTTAACTGTTCGAAGGCCAATAACATTTACGCGAATCTTGGTTATAATGATTTACGACCAGTGTCTTCAAACTCACAAAGTGTATTTAACGGAACTTTTTTGTGTCAAACTTATGGAGTACAAAAAGCACATTTCAACCACTGGAACACTAACAATAGTTTTAGCACAGGAGACTATCATATTTTAACGTCTTGTGCTAATCCTGTGAACGTCGTTTTCGCAGATAATAATCCTATCGCTGCCGTGCTTTGCGGACAGGCCATTCCTCCTTGTGAACCGCAACCATGTGATCCTGCTTCAAGAGATTTTTTGGAAGAATGCTCAGATTGTGAGCAAATCAATACACCTGATTATACTAATGAAAAACTAAACGAAGCAAGTAAGGATGCAAAGGAAACAGGAGAGGATGATGGGCTAACTGACAATGAACTCTTAGCAGTAGATAAGTACTATCAAATTCTCATGGAGCCTCTTTCAAACATCAATTTTAATGAAGATTATATTCTTAGCTACAACTATGTTCGAATGAAGGAATCATTCAGTGATGCCATTACTAAAAATCAAATTTACCCAAGTAAATATCCGGCACCTATTGATTTGTATTTGGGGATGATGATTGAAGTTCACAATAAGATTATCACCCAAGCTGATGCAAATGGTTATTATGATTTGAAATACTATGTCAGCCTTGATAAAGCAGGCTCTTATAGAATGGCAGGAAAGTTATCCGATGCATTAGCTGTACTAAATGATATAATGGGATGGTGTGATCAATCTGATTATGATTATACAAGTCACATACAATGTGAGGTACAAATTGAACTCAATCTTTCAAATAACAATATTTCAATTGAGGAGGCAGAATTGCAAAGTGAAAATTGCGTTCAGATGCCAATGCGACTTGGATCATTATCACAATTTGATAAACTAATAACAAAACAGGATGCTGATGTGTTTCCAAATCCTGCGAGCGAAGTGCTTAACATTAGGGGATTCGATGAAGATCTTTGCACGATCACAATCTTTAATACTCTTGGAAGTATCGTTAGCACAGAAACATTTAGCAAATCACTTGATATTGTAATTGATGATTTAGAAAAAGGAATATATTTTTATTCTATTAAAAATAATTTTGGTCGAGAAAAATCCGGCAAACTTATTATTAATTAAAAGAAATAGTATAAAGAGAAAGGGCGAAAATTTCGTCCTTTCTTTTTTGTTACTCTTTAGAATTCTTCTACAGTAAAATTTGCCTCATCAAGGAACAAATAAGAAAATGGGATTTGCAAAATGGATTTGATTGACTGAATAAATTCCGGCTCGTAATCATTAGGAAAATTGGGACCAACAATAACAAGTTTCTTTTCTTTAGCTGTCTTAAGGCGAAAAGAATAATCCATTAGCTGGCCAAATCCCTGCGCGAATGCAGTAATACACGTTTTCATAGTATCCCTCCGACCAACCACCTCTTGATTTAAATTTTTGTTAAGTATTAACTACCGGTAGATTAAAATTGAAATTCATTCCAATTGAATCTCCCCAAATCCAATAATTTGCTTGCTTTTGTGCAGAACAAAAAGAAATTTTAAGTGCAGGAAAAACACTCATGATTAAAATACACTTTATTGATTGAATTTTAAATCGCTCAATCAAATATACGGCAATTGCAGGGGAATTAATAATTAATTCTTTAACACAAGATTGTTGTATGAAAAATCAGTCATAAATTAAAAAGCCTTCTCGCAAGAGAAGGCTTTTTCTGTTTATAGTATTTCACTTAATCACTTAATCACTTAATCACCTAATCACTCAATTAAGTCTTCTGTTTCTTTTTCTTCGCTGCAGGAAACAACACATTATTTAATATCAATCGATATCCCGGAGAATTAGGGTGCAGTGAAAGATCAGTAGGAGGATCACCAACCATGTGCTGATAATCTTCCGGGTCATGTCCGCCATAAAATGTCCAGGTGCCGTTACCAAAATCACCATGGATATAACGTGCTTCATTCGCTGCTTTATTTTCACCCATGATGAGCACTTCCGGCTTTATTAAATCTTTATTGAATGATGTTGTCTGTCCCATAAATCCTTTAATCACCTGCTCATGATTCTGACATAACATGGTTGGTACAACATCCCACTTTGCAGAAAATTCAAATAATGTAAACACATCTTCATTACGTGGGATCTTTCTTTTATTGGTCATATCAATATCAGAAAACTCATACTCCATCGGATTTGTACTGAGTTTGAAATTGCGGAATGCAAAACATTTACTGTAATCCAAATTGTTATTGTATCCCGGAGTGGAACCATCACCATCAAACATACTTTCACAAATATCCAATCCTTCAGCAGCAAGAGCAATATCATAGGAATCTGTTCCTGAACACATGGAAAACATGTAACCACCACCGGCAGTAAAATCACGAATACGTTTTGCAACAGCTAACTTCATTTGTGATACTTTGCTGAAACCAAGTTTACGCGCCATAGCTTCATCAGTACGCACTTGTTCCTGGTACCAGGGTGCTGTGTGATACTGTGCATAAAATCTTCCGTATTGTCCTGTAAAATCTTCGTGATGCAAATGCAGCCAATCGTATAATGGAAGTTTGCCTGTTACAATTTCCTCATCATATAAAACTTCGTAAGGAATTTCTGCATACTTTAAAACCAGAGTAACAGCATCATCCCATGGTAATTTATCTTTCGGTGAATACACTGCAACCTTAGGTGCTTTCTCCAGCTTCACCACATCCATATTCACTTCCGGTGGTGCCATCTCATCAAGTATTGCAGCAGCCTGAACATCTGCAATAACTGAGTAACTCACTCCTCTTATTTTACATTCTTTTTCCAGTTCAGCAATGTGCTTAAACATAAAACTGCCACCACGATAATTCAACAACCAATCCACTTCAATTTCATTCTTCAACACCCAATAAGCAATGCCATAAGCTTTCAGATGATTCTGTTGAGCCTGATCCATCGGAATCAGAATATATGATGCCTGTGAGGAAATAAAATAACAAATAAAAATCAGGCTGAGAAGTACTTTTTTCATTCTGTAAAGGTAAACGTATAAACAATTAATATGTTATCGATTGATTGTAAATTCCCGTTAAGATATCTACGAATACGAATCAGTACGAATTTACGAATGGAATTTTCAAGCGATAATGAACTTACATCACCTCATCACCTCATCACTTCAAAAAGGAACATCTTCATCCATATCATTCATGCGCGAACCATAAGTTTTACGGCTCGGATCGGCATTGTAATTTGGCGGAATAAAATCATGACGTTCAGTTCCTGACGACAATGATTGTGATCCTGAGGATTCATCAACAAAATCAAAATTGTCAAGGTCTGTAAATTTAGTAAGGTGACCCAGGAATTTCAGGTTAACACTTTTTAATGCACCATTTCTATTTTTAGCTACAATGATTTCTGCAACGTTAGCTGTTGAGTTTCCATTTTCATCTTCGGTGAGATCATAATATTCCGGACGATATATAAAAAGTACCATGTCAGCATCCTGCTCAATAGCTCCTGATTCACGAAGATCACTTAACTGTGGCTTCTTGCTTCCGCCACGCGATTCAACGGCACGACTTAACTGCGAAAGTGCAATGATGGGAACATTCAATTCCTTTGCAATACTTTTTAATGATCGTGAAATTGTGCTTATTTCCTGTTCACGATTTCCTCCACGGTTATCACCACCAGTTGTCATCAACTGCAGGTAATCAATAATTATAAGTTCAACTTTCTTTTCTGCAACTAACCTCCTGCATTTTGCACGTAATTCAAATACAGTTAATGCAGGTGTGTCATCTATATATAATGGTGCTTTGGTTAATGGTGCAATTCTGCTGTTGAGTTGTGCCCATTCATGATCTGCAAGTAAACCTTTTTTAATTTTTTCAGAATTGATTTCGGATTCACTTGAAATTAACCTGTTCACTAATTGCAATGACGACATCTCGCAACTAAAAAATGCAACTGCTCTGTTAAATTTCACTGCTGCATTGCGGGCCATACTGAGTGTAAATGCAGTTTTACCCATACCCGGACGTGCAGCAATAATAATCAGATCTGATTTCTGCCATCCTGCAGTAACACGATCAAGATCAGTAAATCCACTTTGTACACCAGTAACACCTGCAGTTTGTTTAGCTGCAATTTCAATTTCTTTAATTGCTTTGGTAATCAGATTATGCATGTCCTCATAATTCTTCCTGATGTTACCTTCAGCAAGAGAAAATAAATTCCGTTCTGCATTATCAAGCAATTCCAGTACATCAGAAGTTTCTTCGTAAGCATTGGTAATTGTTTCTGTACTGATGCGGATCAATTCACGTTGTATATATTTCTGAAGAATAATACGTGAGTGAAATTCAATATTTGCAGCAGATGCAACACGATTGGTAAGTTGTGTTATGTAGTATGCACCACCTGCAATTTCCAGGTCACCCGTTTTACGCAGTTGTTGTGTTACAGTTAAAATGTCAACAGGTTGTGTCTGGTGAAATAAAGTATGAATAGCATGATATATTTTCTGATGTGCATCTTTATAAAAACATTCCGGATGAAGAATATCAATAACATTTGCTACTGCATCTTTATCAAGCATTAATGCACCTAATACAGCATCTTCAAGGTCAACTGCCTGTGGTGGAAGTTTACCATGTAGTATTTCTGTGGAAATAGATTTTATTTGTTTTTTCCTCGTAGAGGAAGTGGAGTCTGCCATTTGATTAACGTAATAACTTTTTAAACTGATCTTTATTTCCCGCCGCTAAAAAAAGCCGGCAACCCGGCTGAAGAAATTATAAATTATAAATTATAAATTCAAAATTACTTGTAGCGATATTTAATTTATAATTTATAATT
>JBDTVD010000008.1:0-27029 GCA_040007375.1 Bacteroidota bacterium
TTCCTGCTAAAATTATTAATGCAGGTGATGGTACTCATGAACATCCTACACAGGCTTTACTGGATGCTTATTCTATCCGTGCAAAAATGGGCAGAGTAGAAGGTGTTAAAGTGGTTATTGTGGGTGACATTCTCCATTCACGCGTTGCACTATCAAACATACTTTGTCTGAAACAACTAGGGGCAGAGGTTATGGTTTGTGGTCCTGCTACATTATTACCAAAATACATCGGTGAACTCGGAGTAAAAGTAGAAACCAAACTGAAGAAGGCTCTGGATTGGTGTGATGTTGCTAACATGTTGCGCATACAGCTGGAACGACAGGACATCCGTTATTTTCCTTCTCTGCGTGAGTACACTATGCTTTACGGATTGAATAAAACAATACTGGAATCCTTAAGCAAGGAAATTGTAATCATGCATCCTGGTCCGATTAACCGCGGAGTAGAGATAACCAGTGAAGTTGCAGACTCCAGTCATTCAATAATCCTTGACCAGGTGAGCAATGGAGTAGCTATCAGAATGGCTGTTTTATACCTGTTGGCACAGAGTCGGGGATTTGAACATTAATTGTTGAAAACGTCTTGTAAGGTGTATTGCTTTGCATATTTAAAGCCTTACATTTGTTAGAAAATAACACCTATGCATTTCACACTAGATAAGCAGGAAAAATATGTAGTAGTTAAACTTCACGAACAGAAGCTTAATACTTTGATCGCAGCTGAGTTAAAGTCGGAGTTACTACTGTTGAATACCCAGGGTTTTAATAATATCATACTTGACTTAACGGAATCATTGTATTGTGATTCATCAGGATTAAGTGCTATTCTGGTTGGCAATAGATTGTGTAGAAATTCTGGTGGTGCTTTTGTAATTACAGGACTTAGCGATACGATCAGAAAACTTATTCAGATATCACAACTTGACCAGGTTTTAAGCATTACACCATCATTAGGAGAAGCAATAGATTTTGTTTTGGTTGATGAAATTGAGCGTAATATCAAAAATGATTGATATTTTTGCTTTTCTGTATTTTAAATGTGAATGAAAAAAAGATTACTTAATCTGTTTTTTTTATTGTTGATTACAAATGCCACTGCACTTTATGCGCAAGATGGAAGAATTACAATTTCTCCGATTGGTGTTGTAGCATCTTATGACAGCCGGTTATCTTCAGCTCATTTTGAAATGAGTCAGAATACACCAAATCCTTTTTACAGCACTACAGATATCAGTTTTTACATGCCTGTACAGGGTTTTATAGAATTTAAACTGGTTAACCTGATTGGAAAGGAAATGGTGAGACAGGTTCTGGAAGCAGATCCGGGACGTAACAGTGTTCGTTTTGATGGTAGTGATTTTATGCCTGGTGTTTATATATATTCAATTTCCAATGGCAGCCAGACGCTTACCCGGCGAATGATCATTTCGAAAAAATAAATGGGCTTTGAGGTAATTATTCTGGGCAGCAGTTCTGCCACACCTATCTATAACCGGCATCCAACTTCTCAATTATTAACCATACGCGAACGCTGTTTCCTAATTGATTGTGGTGAAGGTACTTTGATGCAGTTACTCAGATACAGAATCAAGTACCATAGAATCAGTCATATTTTTATCAGTCACCTCCACGGGGATCATTACTTAGGACTAATGGGATTGCTTTCCACTTTCCATTTACAGGGACGTACAACTGAATTGCATTTGTATGGTCAGCAGGAGTTGATGGATGTTTTGGAAATGCAGTTACGTTTATCAAACACACAATTGAGATACAATCTCATATTTCATGCTGTAAGACATTACACTGCAGAAATAATTTTAGAGAATGAAGATCTGATGGTGCGTTCCATTGTATTAAATCATCGGGTTCCATGTACAGGTTTTGTTTTTATGGAGAAGAGTAAACCCAGGAAACTGATTGTTACAAAACTGCAGCAGCATAACATTCCGTTTGCATTTTATAATAAGATAAAGCACGGAGATAATTTTGAAGATGATTATGGTAATATCATTCCAAATAAAGAATTAACAGAAGATCCGCCACAACCGTGTTCGTATGCATATTGTTCCGATACAATTTACGACGAGGGGATAATTAATGATGTTTCGGGCGTTGATCTGTTATACCACGAAGCAACTTTCCTGCATGAAAATCTTGATCGTGCGCAACAGACTTATCATACCACCAGTCAGCAGGCAGCAACAATAGCAAGCAAAGCAGGAGTGAAGAAATTAATCATCGGACATTTTTCAGGGAGATATAAAGACCTTACTCCACTTTTAAACGAAGCGATCTCTGTATTCCCTGAATCAGACCTGGCTCTTGAAGGGCGTAAGTTTAAGATCGGTTAATCAGAAACAGAAATCTTCCGACTCACCGCTTAACATTCTTCCAAGCAGAATTTGTTTTCTTGTCATTTCACATAACTGGTATGCACTTTCTGAACGCTTCTTGTCAAAATCAGTTTGTTCATAATTGATACAGTTTTCCAAACGGAAATGATATTCCTGAAATACTATTGGAAGCAAACAGGCAATCTGTGATAACTCATATCGATGTGCTGCTTCAATTACAGCTTCTCTCCAGTCTTCACTGGAGTTTAATGATACCGCTTCACCTGCACAACGCAAAGTTTCCAATGCTTCTTCTACTTCCATACTATCATCGAAACGTAGATTAAAACCTTCTACTGCACGACAGAATTTGAGCAACCTTTTATCTTCAAACTCCTTTATAAAATGTTCAATAGCACCTGTGTCGAATGCATTTATATATGGACGGTTATCTATGGAGCGATGAAGATTTTGTTTTTTTATTTCTTCCGCCTGGCGTTTTCTTGCCATGCTTCTATACTTCTGCTCTTTTTCTCCTCTTATATCATTCAGATCCATCAAAACATCTGTACCCATGTGATAATCATAGAAACTATACCATGCAGGAATACGGGTTGTAAGCATGTCACGGTCCGGATCATCACTGTTCTGCTGAAGATAATCTGCTTTGAAACCTTCATAATCCTGCCAGCTGTCGAACCATAAGAAATCACCGACACTTCCTGACTTCAGATACTTAATATATAAATCGAGTTCTGCACGACTTACCGGTGTTATATATGGACAGTGCTGAACATTTGCAGACAACAACATAAACTGAGTAGTATGATCAATACCTTTTAATTTAATCTGCTCAGCACGCCATTGACATTGCAGGTTAAAAAGTTTCTTCTGCTGAATTGACCACAATGCTTCTTCAGCCATAAATTTATATTTCAAATCTTCCTGTTCTTTAATATTAATATAAGCAGGACCTTTAGTTATATATATAGCTTTTTTGCGGGAGTAATTCCTGATAAAGCTTTCTACAGACTGTTCGTTAAAGGTGGAAAAGTAAGATTGGATTAATGGATTACTCCTTAATTCCTCTTCTGTTTGCTGCCTTATAAGTTCTGCCTTAATTTCCTCATCAAACTTTTCCTGTACGTGAGCGGGTAATTGCTGAATGTTTTGTTTCATATTCTATTGCTGGTAACGGGTACTTTAACGCATTTAGCAGTCTTCTCTGTTATCACATTTTGCAGTGAATTATTACATAGTTTGCCGGAATTTCTACCGGTTTGATAACTAATCTTACAGAAATTCAGAAAGAAGTCATTTGAATCCTTATTTTGAGTTATTTTAGCAAAAGATTCCTAACCCTACACCTCATGGAAATTCTATTAGCTGATGATCACGTTTACACCCGGAAAGGTCTGGAGGAGATCATCAAATCTGAGTTCAAGGATGCAGTTATTACAGAAGCTGAAAATGGCCTCGTAGTTTTAAAACTTGCCCGGGAGAGAAAATTCGATATTATTATTCTTGATATTAACATGCCCAGGCTGAATGGTATTGAAACGATGAAGCAATTGCAGCAATATGAAAACCAGGCTCCGATCTTAATCCTCAGTATGTATTCAGAAGATCAGTATGCAATCCGGGCTATTAAAGCAGGTGCAAGCGGATATCTCACAAAAATGAGTGCTGCGGAAGAATTAATTAAGGCACTGCATAGTTTGTTGGGGGGAAGAAAATATATCACTCAATCACTTGCTGAGAAACTGGCAGGTTCACTTGGAGGGAAACAAACTCAGTCGCCACATGAGCAATTATCGGATCGTGAATTTATGGTGCTGAAAATGATTGCCTCAGGAAAACAGGTTTCTGCAATTGCGGCGGAACTTAATTTAAGTATACCTACTGTGAGTACCTATCGTGCACGCATACTTTTTAAGATGCAGATGAAAACGAATGCAGAGCTGACTCACTATGCAATTTCATCAGGTTTGATGGATTGAATTATGATTTTCTGAATTGCATAACGTAAATCATTCCACTACATAAAATATATAATGCTGAAGATATTATATACTTCCTGAAAACTGTTTCTTTGTTTCAGTTTAATAAACGTAATTAAACAGAAGTAATAGTAGTGGATGTTGTTGAGAAGGTAAGGGCGCCCATCTTCATTTGATAAACAACAAAATCTGAGAAAAGTAATAAGTTGTTTTAATCTTCGCGAATTGCTTCAACTCCTTTTAATTCAGGAATTGCTTTTAACAGTGATTGTTCTATTCCTGCTTTCAATGTCATCATGCTCATCGAACAGGAGCTGCATGCACCTTCCAGTTTCAGCCTTACAATCATATCATCGGTTAACTCAATAAAACGCACATTGCCATTATCTGCTTCCAGGTAAGGACGAAGTTGCGATAGTGTTTCTTCTATTCTTTTATTTAATTCCTGACTCAAAATATAACCCTCTTTATAATTAGTAACCGATTGCTTCTACTGGTTTTGTTGGTGGTGCCGATGCATTTCGTATTGCAACCTGCTGTGCCACATTGCCTGCTAATTTAAGAAATGCAATTGCAGATGGAGATGTTTCTTCATTCACAACAGGCATACCTGAATCTCCACCTTCACAAATACTTTGCACGAGTGGAATCTGGCCAAGAAATGGAATATGTAATTCTTCAGCAAGTTTACGTGCACCATCTTTACCAAATATATAATATTTATTTTCCGGAAGTTCAGCAGGAGTGAAATAAGCCATATTCTCAACTATACCTATTACCGGAACTTTAATATTGTCCATCTTAAACATAGCAATACCTTTTCTCGCATCTGCCAGTGCAACTTCCTGTGGCGTAGAAACAATTACTGCTCCTGTTAAAGGCACTGCTGAAACCAATGTTAAATGTATATCGCTGGTTCCGGGAGGAAGATCGATAAACATATAATCCAGCTCTCCCCAGTCTGCATCACTAAAAAGTTGCTTCAATGCTTTACTGGCCATCGGACCTCTCCACACAATTGCCTGCGATGGATCAGCAAGAAAACCTATGGAAAGTAATTTCACTCCGTATTTTTCAACCGGCACCATTAACTGGCGACCTTCTTTCTCTATTACAAACAATCTTTCATTCTCCACACCAAACATAATTGGCTGACTCGGACCAAAAACATCAGCATCAACAAGTCCTACAGAAGCACCGGTTTGAGCCATTGCAACGGCAAGATTTGCAGCAACTGTTGATTTTCCAACACCACCTTTCCCTGAAGCCACTGCGATAATATTTCTAACGCCTGGTAGTAATGGCTGACCTGAATTACGTTGTGAAGAAACATTAGCAGTCATATTCACTGTTACTTCTGCCTTATCATTTAAA
The DNA here is from genome assembly GCA_040007375.1 of Bacteroidota bacterium. Taxonomy (GTDB): domain Bacteria; phylum Bacteroidota; class Bacteroidia; order AKYH767-A; family OLB10; genus JANOXC01. The sequence goes on from JBDTVD010000008.1 coordinate 5,711, forward strand.
TAATGATGAATAGCATTGATGCATGCATTACGTATTAATTCTTTAAGCGGACAGGCAGGAGTAGTAAGAACAACAGTAAAAGACACCTTATTACCATCAACAGCAACATCCTGAATCATATTCAGTGTTACCAGATCTTTCTTTAAATCAGGTTCTTCAACATTGCTTAACGCTTCCAGCACTTGCTCCTTTGTCATCTCAGTCGTTTTAGGAGTGCGAAGTTAGCTAATCAGATCGTTAATAGTTAGTATCTCTAAACATTAGCCCGTTAAATGAAAACCTGTCCAGCAGCTAAAAGATTAACTTTGCGACCACACAGAGTTTTTATGAAAATAGGTATTATAAGAGAAGAAAAAGTTCCGCATGATAAAAGGGTACCGTTTACTCCATCACAATGTAAACAGATGCTGGCCACTTTTCCCGGAGTACAATTAGTGATACAACCTTCACCATACAGATGTTATACTGATAAAGAATATACAGATGAAAATATCACATTGCAGGAAGACCTGAATGATTGTGATATTTTAATGGGAGTGAAAGAAGTACCGGTTGATAAACTAATTGATGGCAAGAAATATTTTTTCTTCTCACACACCATAAAAAAGCAACCACATAACAGGAAGCTCCTTAAAGAAGTTCTGAAAAAGAAAATTTCACTGGTGGATTATGAAACACTTACTGATCCTTCCGGCAATCGTGTAATTGGTTTTGGAAGATATGCAGGAATTGTAGGCGCGTATAATGGCGTTATGGCTTATGGAATGAAATACGGTTTGTTTCAATTGAAAGCCGCACATCTCAGCCATGATAAAAAAGAACTCTTTGCTGCACTTGATCACATCAGTTTACCGAATATAAAAATTGTTGTTACAGGTGGCGGCAGAGTTGCCAATGGTGCATGCGAAACGATGGGTGCTTTGAATATACGGAAGGTGACTCCTTATGAGTTTCTTAATTATTCGTTTCGTGAACCGGTATATATACAGTTGCATTCGCATGATTACTACCAACCGAAAGATGGCAGTCCCTGGAGCGATTATAATTTTCATCATTTCCCTCAGGATTTTGAATGCACTTTCAGCAAAGCAGATTCTTATGCATCGAAATGTGATATGCTGATACATTGTACTTTCTGGGATCCGCGTGCTGATATTCTTTTTACAAAAGCAGAAATGCGCAATCCTGATTTCCGCATCAGTGTTATTGCAGATGTTACCTGTGATATTGATGGAAGCATTCCTTCCACTATGAAAGCAACAAGTATTGAAGATAAATTTTATGGATATAATCCGGAAACGGAAAGTATTGAAGATGCATTTGCACCATCATCGATCACTGTAATGTCAATTGATAATCTTCCATGTGAATTACCACGTGATGCTTCCGATGGTTTCGGACGTCATCTGCTGGAACGTGTTATACCATCCTTAATTGTAAATGATGAATCAGGGTTGATTGCAAGAGCTACCATTGCAGAAGATGGTAAACTTACAGAACGTTTCAATTACCTGAGTGATTATATATCCGGTTAACATGCAGGTATATTTTGCAGCAGAGATCTATGGAGATACGATTACACTTGACCGTGAGGAATCGCATCATCTTGTTCATGTTTTGCGTCACCGTAGTGGTGATGAAATTCTGATTACAAATGGAAAAGGAATTATGGCGCTTGCTGAAATTTCCATTCCTGATGCAAAAGGATGTGTGGTTAAAATACTATCCTATCCTGATCGTTATAAAAAACATCTCTATCATTTGCACATGGCTGTTGCTCCCACAAAAAATATAGATCGCTTTGAATGGTTCCTGGAAAAAGCAATTGAAATTGGAATTGATGAGATCACACCATTGATAACACGCAGAAGTGAAAGAAAAGTGGTGAATGCGGAACGATTAAACAAGTTGTTACTTGCTGCAGCGAAACAATCATTAAAAGCCAGCTTCCCGATATTGCATCCGTTAACTTCTTATGCTGATATTATTTCATCAAAAATTGAAGGGCAGAAATTCATTGCTTTATGTGAAGAAGATTTGCCTTCTTTAAAAAGTACGTATTCGCAAGGAAGTGCTGCCATAATTCTTATTGGCCCTGAAGGAGATTTTGAAGAGGAAGAAGTGAAACTGGCATTTGCAGCAGGATTTAAAGGAATAAGTCTGGGCAAATCGCGTTTACGTACTGAAACAGCTGCACTGGTAGCCTGTCAGAGTGTTGCATTTATGAATCAATAACGGATTGTATATATATCTTTGCTTTCAACATGAAAAAAATTATCAGCTGCTTATTCCTTAGTTTACTTTTCATTTTTACTACTTCATTTTCACCGCCGGATTATTCTTATAAACTCGGTCTGTTAAAATACAATGGTGGTGGCGACTGGTATGCAAACCTGGAAACATCGCTCCGTAATCTGGCCATATTCTGTAATCAGAACCTGGGAATGAATATCAATCCCGAGCAGGGATTGGTGGAAGCAGGAAGTCCTGATATATATAATTATCCTTTTGTGCACATGACAGGTCATGGCAACGTAGTTTTCTCCGCACAGGAAGCACTTAACATCAGAAACTATCTTATTGGTGGTGGCTTCCTTCATATCAGTGATAACTATGGTCTGGATAAATTTATTCGTCCGCAGATGAAAAAAGTTTTTCCGGAACTGGATTTTGTAGAACTTCCGTTTAACCATCCGATCTATCATCAGAAATTTGATTTTGCAACAGGACTTCCTAAAATCCATGAGCATGATGGTACAGCACCACAGGGTTTCGGATTGATTTACGAGGGAAGACTGGTTTGTTTTTATGATTATGAATGTGATCTGGGTGATGGATGGGAAGATGCAGAAGTGCACAAGGACAGCAATGAAACACGACAGAAAGCATTACGCATGGGAGCTGATATGCTGCAGTATGTTTTTAGTAATTAATTTTAAAAGCAACGAAATGTACTCCTGCTCTTGCTGACACTGTTGCTCTCATTGATGCAACGGTTTTCCATAATGAGCAGTTCAGCAAGAGTTTGAGCAACAGCAACAGATCATTATACTCTTATGAAACACATTTGACTATCATCACTATCTTCGCCGCATGAGTATTGCAGAAGTAGAATATAAGTTAGTAGCCACAACATTTCATGGTCTGGAAGATGTACTGGCAAAGGAATTACTCCGTTTGGGAGCAAGGGAGATTGAAGTGCATAAGCGTTCGGTTTCATTTACCGGTGATAAAGGATTTATATATAAAACTAACTTCTGTCTTCGCACTGCACTACGTGTTTTACGACCACTGGTAACCTTTACCATTAACTCTCCGGAAGAATTACATGCACAGGCTAAACTGGTAGAGTGGAGCAACTACTTCAATGTTGACCAGAGCTTTGCTGTTGATGTAGTAATGAACTCCGAACTTTTTGCCAATTCCATGTTTCCTGCGTTGAAAATTAAAGATGGCATTGTAGATTATTTTCGCGAAAAAACAACGAAACGTCCTGATGTAAATAAAGAAGATCCGGATATTTATATATATGCTCATATTTTCAAAGACCGTTGCACCATTTCACTGGATACTTCCGGAGAGCCATTGTTTAAAAGAGGGTATCGCCAGGATGTAGAAGCAGCACCAATGAGTGAAGTTCTTGCTGCAGGGTTGGTAATGTTAAGTGGTTGGGAAAGACATCAGCCATTCGTGGATTTCATGTGTGGATCAGGAACGATATTGATTGAGGCTGCGCTGATAGCTGCTGATATTCCACCAGGAATTTTCCGTAAAAAATATGCATTTCAAAGCTGGCCGGATTATGATGAAACATTATTTGAAACCATATCAGAATCAGCACTAGCAAGAATTCGTGAGAATGACGGATATATATATGGTTGTGACAGGATGGAGAGAGCTGTTGAAAAAGCTAAATTGAATATCACAGCAGCAAATGTGGATGATATGATCAAGGTAAAAACAGCTGACTTCCGTGATTTTGTTCCACCAATAGGAAGAGGAGTTGTTATTATCAATCCTCCTTATGGTGAACGTTTACAGGTTGATGAACTCAGCCAGTTTTATGAATCCATAGGAGATCACATTAAGAAAAATTACCAGGGATATACAGTGTGGATTATCAGTCCATGGTCAGGTGCTCCGAAAAATATTGGATTACATGCATCAAAAAAAATCACCTTGTATAATGGTCCGCTTGAATGTAGGTTTATGCGGTATGATATATATGATGGAAGTAAGAAGGCGAAATATCAGAAGAGTTCTGACGAAAGCTCTGAGTGATTAGTTCGGAGTAAAAAACAGTATCAAGACACAAGTATCAAGTATCAAGACTTGTTTTTCCGGGGCAGAAAATTTTTTTTGCCATTGGCTAATTAGATTAATTAATTTACTTAATCACCTAGTCACTTAGTCACCTAGTCACTATCGTTTATAATTCGGTGCTTCCTGGATAATATTCACATCATGCGGATGGCTTTCGCGAATACCACTACTTGTTATGCGGATGAACTTTGCATTTTGTAAACCCGCAATATTCTTTGCTCCACAATAACCCATGCTTGCACGAAGGCCACCTGTCATCTGATATATTTCTTCTGCAACACTTCCTTTATACGGAACACGACCTACAATACCTTCGGGAACTAATTTCTTAATATCATCTTCTGCATCCTGGAAATAACGATCCTTTGAACCTTCCTTCATCGCTTCAATAGAACCCATCCCACGATACATCTTATATTTTCTTCCTTCATATATAATCGTCTCTCCGGGAGATTCTTCAGTTCCTGCAAACAAAGAACCTATCATTACTGAATGTGCACCTGCTGCAATGGCTTTTGCAACATCACCGGTAAAACGAATTCCACCATCAGCAATAATCGGAACACCACTGTTTTTAATTGCGTTTGCTACTTCTAACACTGCCCATAATTGTGGTACACCAACACCAGCAATCACGCGTGTTGTACAAATTGAACCAGGACCAATACCAACTTTAACAGCATCAGCTCCGGCTTTCACAAGAGCTTTAGCAGCATCACCTGTTGCAATATTTCCAACAACAGTTTCTAATCCGGGAAAAGCTTTTTTCACTCTCTTCAATGCATCAATAACACCTTTTGAATGACCATGTGCAGTATCAATAACAATAGCATCAACACCAGCCTGAACCAATGCAGTAACACGATCAAAATTATCAGCAGTAACACCAACAGCAGCAGCAACACGCAAACGACCTAAAGAATCTTTACAGGAGTTTGGGCGTGATTTAAACTTTAAAATATCCTTATAAGTAATGAGTCCAATTAACTTACCTGATTTATCTACTACAGGTAATTTTTCAATTTTATGTTCCTGTAAAATCAATTCCGCTTTCTGAAGATTAGTTCCACCAGTGCTTACAACGAGATTATCTCTTGTCATCACCGATCCAACTTTCTTTGCATGATCTTTTTCAAAGCGCAGATCTCTGTTAGTGAGAATACCTTTTAGTTTACCTGTTTTATCAACGATTGGAATTCCACCGATTTTATTTTCACGCATGAGCGTTAGTGCTTCACCGATTGTTGCTCCTTCCGGTAATGTAATCGGATCCTGAATCATTCCGCTTTCACTGCGTTTTACTTTCCTCACTTCCGCTGCCTGCTGTGCAATGGTCATGTTTTTATGCAACACACCAATACCACCTTCCTGTGCAATAGCAATAGCCATAGCCGATTCGGTAACCGTATCCATGGCTGCAGAAATTACGGGAACATTCAGAGGGATATTACGGGTAAAGCGACTTGAAGTATCTGTATCGCGTGGCATAACTTCCGAATAGGAGGGAAGCAATAAAACATCATCATAGGTGAGCCCTTCACCAACAAACTTATCCTGATTTTTCATCCTTAGTTGTTTATTGGCAGGCAAAAGTAGTCCTTTTAGGCTTACGGATTTTAGGTTCGCTACACTGAGAAATAAAACTGTAAATTTTGAATTCAGGGAAAGCTGAATGGAATAAATGATGTTGAAGATCCTGTAGAAATTTCAATATGACAAATAAGCAATTAAGAATAATTTTCCTTTTACCGCAGAGAACCGCTAAGTAAATGCAAAGTTCCGCTAAGCATAAAATACACTTTTAGAATGAACTGATTGCACAAATGGGTTTATATATAATCCCTGTTATTTCAAAACAAGCAATGCAATATTCTCTACGTGAGCGGTATGAGGAAACATATCGACTGGTTGTAATTTTTCCACTTTATATAATTCTGCAAGAAGACCAATATCACGTGCCTGAGTAGCAGGATTACAACTGATATATACAATCCGAGGACATCCTGATTTTAATAAACAATCCACCACATCGAAATGCATTCCTGCGCGTGGCGGATCGGTAATTATTACATCGGGAAATCCATGCTTATTAAAAAGTTCTGCTGTCAGCAATTCGCGCATATCACCTGCATAGTATTCTGTGTTGGTAATGTTATTCAGATCAGAATTAATTTTTGCATCTTCAATTGCTTCGGGAACATATTCGATACCAATTACCTTTTTGCAATAACGTGCTATAAAATTGGCAATCGTTCCTGTTCCTGTGTACAGATCATAAACAGTTTCTTCTCCAGTAAGATCAGCAAGTTCGCGTGCTGCCTTATATAATTTTAAAGTCTGCGATGGATTGGTCTGAAAAAAAGATTTAGCACCAATACGGAATTGCAGTCCATCCATTTCCTCCAATATATAATCTCTTCCTTTAAAAACGTTCACATCAAGATCATGAAAAGTATCATTACCTTTTTGATTGATTATATATAACAGGGAAATAATTTCAGGAAATGAATCTGCAAGATGTTGTAATAATCCGTTAAGCTGTTCCTGGTTATTTTCATACACCATTACAATTACCATCCATTCACCTTTTAAAGTATTACGGATAATCAGGCTGCGTAATAAACCCTGTCGGTTACGAAGATTAATAAACGTAAGATGATGTTCATCTGCATAAGCCTTAATTGCATTTCTGATAGAGTTGGAAGGTTCGGGCTGAAGAAAACATTCCTTCACATCCAGCACCATGTCAAACCTTCCTGCAATATGATAACCCAGCGCAGGACCTTTGGTATTTTCAACATCAGCAAAGTCATCTCTGCTCAGCCATTTTTTATCAGAGCAGGAATAGTCCAGTTTGTTGCGATAATGCATGATAGTATCAGAAGCAATGATAGGAAGCACTACAGGAATATCGAGTCTGCCCAGTCGTACCATTGCATCAGTAACCTGCTTTTGCTTAAAAAATAGTTGCGACTCATAATTCATGTCCTGCCATTTGCATCCGCCACAAATTCCAAAGTGTTTGCAGAAAGGAGTTGTTCGGAATTCAGAATATTTATGTGTAAAAGTTGCACGTCCTTCGAGGTAAGAACTTTTCTTTCGTGTTATCTGAACATCCACTATGTCACCAGGCAAAGCTTTTTCAATAAAAATCACCAGACCATTATGCCTGGCAATACTTTTACCATTGTCAGCTATATCTACTATTTCAAGTTTTTCGAGTACTTTACCTTTCATTTAATAAGGATTTACCAATAGTGCAATTAAAGGATGGCAAAACTAGCTATATTTGAATTGAAATATCATTGATGAAAAAATACACCTTTCATAGATTTTTTCTTCTTCTTTTATTGATGATGACTGGTTATACAGGCAGAGCATATCACATTGCCGGTGGTGATTTTACATACCAGTGGATCGGTGGAAATAATTTTGAAGTGAGATTGACATTATACCGTGACTGCAGTAATCCACAGGCTTCTGATTTTGATGATTCCATTAAAGTTTCTGTGTATGATAGAGTAACCAACCTGAGGACTGACAGTTGCGTGATGCATGTAGTGCAGACGGATTCATTAACGCTGAGCGGATCAGGATGTGTAGTACCAAGTGGTGTTTGTATGCAATATGGTAATTACGAAAAAGTATTGATGCTTGCTGATAATCCACATGGATATTATATAGTGTGGGAGCGATGTTGCCGCAACAGTACCGTTAACAATATTTCATTTCCTGATCAGGCAGGAATGGCTTTTTATGCAGAGATTGCAGATCCTGCTCTTCACAATTCATCTCCTGTTTTCAATAGCCATCCATTACCTTTTATATGTGTTGAACAATTTTTCAAATACGGTTTTGCTGCAACAGATTCTGATGGGGATTCTCTTTTATACACATTGGTTGATCCTCTTGATGGAGGACATACATCACAATTCAATCCTAATCCTTATTCATACACATCATTCGGAAATACACCAGCTTATCCTGAGCCCGGCCCGTTTTTACCAATCAACTGGAATGCAGGATATGGTCTTACTAACATCTGCGGAAGTTCCACTCCATTAATTATGAATACTGCAACCGGAGAAATGGAAGTGCTGCCTGATTTGCAGGGAATATTTGCAGTTGCAGTGGAGATACGTGAATACAGGAATGGAATATATATAGGATTAATAAGACGTGAGATTGAATTTACAGTAATCTATTGCACAGATAATACAGCTCCACAGTTGCCTCCGGAATATACAGGTGTAGCAAATATTGAAGTATATGCAACAGATACCATCTCTATTGACTTAACTGTTATTGATGAAAATGGGGATTCGATTTTTGTTAAACGAACAGGTAATATTTTTGCAAATTCAGTTCCTGTAATAGTAGACCCACCTTATGCAGTATCTCCGGATACAAACGGTATTGATACATTGAGAACCTACTTTACATGGAATACAGGTTGCCAGCATATTTCAGCTACAGAGTATAAAGTGTCGTATGATGCAACAGATAATGGTTGTCCGCTTTTTTTAACTGATGTTGGTAAACTAAACATATTCGTTAAGGAACCACCGTTCATCGCCAAGAGCAATCTGCTTTGTATTGATCTGATCAATGATAGTATGTTAAGCATTACAAGAGTTTCAGATACTGCTTATACAGAACGATACTTTGAAAAGTTCATATTATATAGAAGCTTAAACGGTTCAGCTTTTCAACCTTACAAAACAATTAACGATATTAATCCTGTATTGATAATTGACAGTTCAGCATACAATAACAGAGATAATGATTATTGTTATGTATTGAGTGCGATCAACAATTGTAATCATGAAGGATTGTGGTCTGATACTTTGTGTTCGGTAAGTCATATCAACACACATAAAAATTATATAGAAAGTGTTTCCGTTACTTCCGAAAATGAAATTACAGTAAAGTGGGAGGAATTTAATGATGGACCTTATGCACGTTATGAAATTTACAGAGTTGGTGCTGATTCGACGTTAAGTCTTGTGCAATCTTTGTCATCCTATTCTGAATTTCAATGGAAGGATTACAGTGTAAATACATCAACACAATCGTACTGTTATGCAATGATAAATGAAGATGTTTGTGGTAATGAAAGTGATACCAGTTTGATAGCATGCTCAATACTTCTGAAGGGAAATGCTGATTATTATGTAAATCGCCTTGACTGGACAAGTTATATCAATTACAGAGGAGGAATTGGTAGTTATACAGTAATGAGAAGAGGATTAACCAGTGCCACAGTTTTCAGAGATATTGCAGAAATTACAGGCAGTGAGTTGATTTTCTTTGACAGAGATATGAATAAGGATGATGGTATTTTCCGTTATGTGATAAAAGCAGTGGAAGGTTCAGGAGGAAACAATGCAACATCATTATCCAATGAAATAGAATTGCATCAACAGCCTATTATTTTTACACCTTCTGCATTTACGCCCAACAATGATGGCAGAAATGATTATTTCAAAGCAGAAAGCAACTTCATAACAGCGTTTGAAATCAGTATATATAACCGTTGGGGACAACCTGTATTTCATTCCGATGATATTGCATCACAATGGGATGGAAGAGATAATAATCGTGCAGCTCCAACAGGAATATATTTTTATAAAATTAAATATAAAGGATATGATGATTTAACATTCACAGAGATAAACGGAAGCATTACACTTATCCGTTAACTGTTTTATCTTTCATCCTATCTTTGTAAAAAAATAAAAAATGAGAGTCAATCAGATGACAGGAATGCAGGCAATTGAACTGGAAGAAAAATATGGAGCACATAATTATCATCCATTACCTGTTGTACTGAGTAAAGGTTCCGGTGTTTTTGTTTGGGATGTTGATGGAAAAAAATATTATGATTTTCTGTCAGCATATTCTGCAGTTAACCAGGGACATTGTCATCCACGAATAATAGAAGCACTTATTTCACAGGCACAAAAACTTACGCTCACATCGCGTGCATTTCATAATGATTTATTAGGCGAATATGAAAAGTACATGACTACTTTGTTTGGCTATGATAAGTTGTTGCCAATGAATACAGGAGTGGAAGCAGTTGAAACAGCAATTAAACTGGTAAGAAGATGGGGATATGATGTTAAAGGTATATCAGAAAATAAAGCTAAGATTATTGTTTGTGAGGGAAATTTTCATGGCAGAACAGTAAACGTAATTTCGTTCTCCACCGACCCTGACAGTAATAGAAAATTTGGTCCTTATACGCCTGGTTATGTTGTAATACCATACAATGATATAAAGGCATTAGAAAAAATAATAGATGATCCTGATGTTGCAGGCTTCCTTGTAGAGCCTGTTCAGGGTGAGGCTGGTGTTAGAATTCCTGAAGATGGATATTTATCAGCTTGCTTTGATTTATGCAAAAAAAATAATGTTCTTTTTATTGCTGATGAAATTCAAACAGGTTTATCACGAACGGGCAAAATGTTATGTTGCGATTATGAAAACGTACAACCGGATTTATTGATTCTTGGTAAAGCCCTTTCAGGAGGAACATTACCTGTTTCTGCAGTGTTGTGTAATGATGAAATTATGCTTGGGATTAAGCCCGGAGAACATGGTTCAACATATGGTGGTAATCCGCTTGGATGCAGAGTTGCAATGGCTGCAATGAGTGTTTTAATAGAAGAAGGATTATCTGAAAATGCTTTTAAGATGGGAGAGATTCTTCGTTCAGAGCTGCATAAAATTAAAAGTAGTTTAATCACTACAATAAGAGGCAAAGGCTTATTAAATGCAATTATAATAAAGGAAAAAGATGGAATAAATGCATGGAAAGTTTGTCTTAAACTAGCAGAAAACGGACTGCTTGCAAAACCAACACATGGTGATATAATTCGATTTGCTCCACCTTTAATTATCACTGAGGAACAAGTGATGCATTGTTCTGAAATTATCAGAAAGACAATAGAAAGTTATGAATAAAAAAACGTCCCATCAATTTGACGGGACGTTTGTTATTAATCTGTTAACCAATTTCTTTTTTTAATTTTGAAATCATTTAGCTTTCTTCCTTCTTCTTTTTTGGTTTAGAAGGTTTAACAACTACAATCTTTAATGATTCAGGATCTTTTTCTTTGTCGTGAGACAGTTCGATCATATCTCCTTCCATCAATTCTGATTTTATGATTTCTTCCGCAAGAGGATCTTCAACATATTTCTGAATTGCTCTCTTGAGTGGTCGTGCACCAAAATTAGCATCATAACCTTTATCTGAAAGGAAGTCTTTCGCTTCATCAGTAAGTTTGATTTTATATCCTAATTCATTTACACGTTTATATAAATACTCAAGTTCAATATCAATGATTTTATGAATATCTTCCTTACTAAGACTATTAAATATAATTACATCATCAATACGATTCAGGAATTCAGGAGCAAAGGCTTTCTTAAGGGAGTTTTCAATTACACCTCTTGAATGATCATCAACCTGAGTTGCTCTTGCATTAGTATTAAATCCAACTCCCTGACCGAAGTCTTTCAATTGACGTGAGCCAATGTTCGAAGTCATAATTACAATCGTATTCTTGAAATCAACTTTTCTTCCCAGGCTATCTGTTAATTGCCCATCATCAAGTACCTGTAAAAGAAGATTAAATACATCGGGATGTGCTTTTTCAATTTCATCAAGCAATACAACAGCATAAGGTTTACGACGAACTTTTTCGGTTAACTGACCACCTTCTTCGTAACCTACATAACCCGGAGGAGCTCCTATCAATCTGCTCACTGCGAACTTCTCCATGTATTCACTCATGTCAATTCGGATAAGTGCGTCTTCCGTATCAAATAAATATTTACTGATAACCTTAGCTAATTCAGTTTTTCCAACACCGGTAGGACCTAGGAAAATAAATGTTCCAATAGGTTTATTCGGATCCTTCAATCCTGCACGATTACGCTGAATTGCTTTTACAATTTTCTTTACAGCTTCATCCTGACCAATTACTTTGCCTTTTAATTCGTCGCCCATTTTCAGTAAACGCGTAGTTTCAGCCTGAGCTATCCTGTTCACGGGAACTCCGCTCATCATTGCAACTACCTCAGCAACATTTTCACCGGTAACGGCATAGCGTTGCGTTTTCGTTTCTTCTTCCCAGGTTTTTTTTGCAGATTCCAATTGTTCAAGCAACTGTTTTTCTGTATCTCTTAATCGTGCAGCTTCTTCATATTTCTGACTTCGTACAACACGATTTTTTTCCGACTTAATATCCTGAACTTTATTTTCAAGGTCAATGATATTTGGTGGCACATGTATATTCTTTAAGTGAACTCTTGAACCAGCTTCATCTAATGCATCAATTGCTTTATCGGGTAAAAAACGATCTGTTATATACCTTGCAGTAAGTTTTACACATGCATTAATTGCATCATCAGTATAATTGACATGATGATGCTCTTCGTAACGTTCTTTAATGTTGTGCAGAATCTGTATTGTTTCTTCCACTGTAGTAGGGTCAACAATCACCTTCTGGAATCTTCTGTCAAGGGCACCGTCTTTTTCAATGTATTGACGATATTCATCCAATGTTGTTGCACCGATACATTGTATTTCACCTCGTGCTAGGGCAGGTTTGAACATATTGGAAGCATCCAGTGAACCAGAAGCACCACCGGCACCAATTATAGTATGAATCTCATCTATAAAAAGAATTACATCAGGTGATTTTTCTAATTCATTCATTACAGCTTTCATACGTTCCTCAAATTGACCACGATATTTAGTGCCGGCAACAAGGGAAGCAAGATCAAGTGTTACAATTCGTTTATTAAAAAGAACACGTGACACTTTTCGCTGAATGATTCGTAATGCAAGTCCTTCTGCTATTGCAGATTTACCAACACCAGGTTCACCAATTAAAATTGGATTATTCTTTTTTCGTCTGCTTAATATCTGAGATACCCTTTCTATTTCTTTTTCGCGACCAACAATTGGATCTAATTTTCCTTCTTCAGCTGCTTTAGTCAGATCTCTGCCAAAATTGTCAAGAACAGGAGTTTTAGATTTTGCATCACCACTTTTTTTAGCAGAACCGAACGAAGGACCATCATCATCTTTTGAATATGGATCATCATCGGAAGGGTTTTGTGGTGCTTCTGCCTTGAAATTATTTTTAAATAATTCAAGTTCTTCGCGCATAATATCATAAGTAACACCGAACTGATTAAGGATCTGTGTGGCAATATTATCTTCATCTTTAAGAATTGAAAGAAGGAGATGTTCAGTTCCTATAATCTCACTCTTAAAAATCTTAGCTTCAAGATAAGTAATCTTCAGTGCTTTTTCAGCCTGTTTCGTCAGCGGAATGTTGTTCAGATTGGAAACATTACCTGTGCTTCCTTTAACTGCATTCTCAATTGACTTGCGCAACTCAACCAGGTTAATGTTCAGCGATTTTAGAAATTTGATCGCCATTCCTTCACCTTCTCGAATCAGTCCCAGTAATAAATGCTCCGTTCCGATATAATCATGACCTAACCGCAGGGCTTCTTCACGGCTATATGTAATTACATCCTTAACACGGGGCGAGAACTTTGCTTCCATACTTTTTAGTTTTGTTTTGTTTTAATTCAACGTGTGTCTTAAGAAAAGGTTCTAGCTATTGTGGGTTGATATGCTTCAGTGTAAGATTTACTAATTACGTGCCTAAGTTAATTACTTGCAAGGCATCGATGCAAGTACAATTTTCAATATGACTTACTGTTTACAGATGTTAATAAATCCTATTGCCGATTCTCCAAAAATATGCCAGCAAATAGCTAACTTCGTGAACCGTTAAAAATTACTTATGAACATGAATCGTTTACTCTCTGAGAAGCGATTTTTCAGAGTGTAATTTTTATAAATAAATGATACTGACAATTTAACATATAGCAAACAAGAATGGCTGAAGGAGAAAAGATTATTCGTATTAACATTGAGGACGAAATGAAAACTGCTTATATCGATTATTCGATGTCAGTTATTGTTTCAAGGGCATTACCAGATGTAAGAGATGGATTAAAACCAGTTCACAGGCGCGTTTTGTTTGGAATGCTGGAATTAGGTGTTATGTCAAACAGACCTTACAAGAAGTCAGCCCGTATAGTGGGTGAAGTTTTAGGTAAATACCATCCTCATGGTGATGGTTCTGTATATGATACAATGGTTCGAATGGCTCAGGATTGGTCGTTACGTTATCCATTAGTTGACGGACAGGGAAATTACGGATCTATTGATGGTGATCCACCTGCTGCAATGCGTTATACCGAGGCGAGATTAAGAAAGATTGCTGAGGAGATGCTGATTGACATTGATAAAGAAACAGTGGATTATCGTTTCAATTTTGATGATACACTTCAGGAACCAACCGTTCTCCCTTCAAAGATACCTAACCTTCTAATAAATGGTGCATCTGGGATTGCTGTCGGAATGGCAACTAATATGGCCCCTCACAATTTAACTGAAGTGTTAAATGCGATTATTGCATATATTGACAATAAAGAGGTTACGATTGAAGAGTTGATCAAATACGTTAAGGGTCCTGACTTTCCAACTGGTGGAATTATCTATGGATATAGCGGTGTAAAAGACGCTTTTGAAACGGGTAGGGGTAGGGTTGTTATGCGAGCCAAAGCTGTTATTGAGAATACAGATAATGGGAGGGAGCGTATAATTGTAACGGAGGTACCATACCAGGTGAATAAGGCGGAAATGATTAAAAAGACCGTCGACCTTATAAATGAAAAGAAAATTGAAGGTATTTCTGATATCAGGGATGAATCTGATCGTGATGGTTACCGGGTAGTTTATGAAATACGTCGCGATGCAATGGCTAGTGTTGTACTTAATAATCTATATAAATACACTGCATTACAAAGTTCCTTTAGTATAAACAATATTGCCCTTGTTAATGGAAGACCGGTAATGTTGAATCTTAGGGAAATGATCAGGCATTATGTGGAGCATCGACATGAGGTATTAGTTCGCAAAACCCGTTATGAACTTTCTGAGGCAGAGAAAAGAGCTCACATTCTGGAAGGATTACTTATTGCACTTGATCATCTTGATGCAGTCATTAGTTTGATCCGTAATTCTCAAACACCTGATGAAGCAAAAACCGGTCTGATTGAAACTTTCGGATTATCTGAAATTCAATCTAAAGCCATTCTTGAACTTCGACTTCAAAGGCTTACAGGACTTGAAAGAGATAAAATTAAGGATGAATATGCTGAATTAATGAAACAAATTACCCACTTCAAGGAGATATTAGCTGATGAAGGATTAAGAATGAGTATTCTAAAGGGTGAAATGGAAGAAATGCGTGATAAGTATGGCGATGAGAGGAGAACAGAAATAGTTTATGCTGCGGATGACATATCTATGGAGGATATGATTGCGGATGAAGCTGTAGTAATCACCATCTCTCACATGGGTTACATCAAACGAACTCCACTAGATGAATATAGAACTCAAAGTAGAGGTGGCCGTGGTTCTATGGGTACAGCAACCAGAGATGAAGATTTTATAGAACATTTATTCATTGCAACAAATCACAATTATATACTTTTATTTTCTGAAAAAGGTAAATGCTATTGGTTGAAGGTTTATGAAATTCCTGAAGGAAATAAAACATCAAAAGGAAGAGCAATTCAAAACCTAATCAGCATTTCACCTGAGGATAAAATAAAAGCGTTTATCAACGTTAAAAGTCTTCAGAACGAAGAGTATCTGAATAGTAATTACATTATTCTATGTACTAAGGATGGTACGATTAAGAAAACTTCTCTCGAGGCATATTCAAGACCACGACAGAACGGAATTAATGCAATTACAATAAATGAAGGTGATGAATTACTGGAAGCGAAACTGACTAATGGTACAAATGAAATAATACTTGCAGTGAAATCAGGCCGTGCAATTCGATTTAATGAAAGTACTGTTCGACCCATGGGTAGAAATGCTGCAGGAGTTAGAGGTATTATGCTGAAAGAAGGAGAGAATGAAGTAATTGGAATGGTTTGCATTAAGGATAAAGAGAAGGAAACAATTCTTGTAGTTTCTGAAAAAGGCTTTGGTAAACGATCAGATCTTGAAGATTACAGAGTTACAAATCGTGGAGGAAAAGGAGTAAGAACGCTAAACATTACTGATAAAACAGGATTATTAATTGCAATTAAATCTGTACACGATGGAGATGATCTCATGATTATTAATAAATCAGGAATTACCATTCGAATGCCGGTTAGCGACTTAAGAGTTATGGGAAGAGCAACTCAGGGTGTAAGGTTAATCCGGTTATCAGATGATGATGCAATTGCTTCTGTTGCTAAAGTTGAAGAGATATTGAATCAGAGTGAGGATGAATTGCCACCGATTGATGGTGCAAATGATTTGATTAACCCAAGTGAGAATGGTCTTGACAAAAATGAGGAAACTGGTGACGCTTCTGTAGATGAGAATCCAAGTGATATATAAAATTGAAACTCTTTTATCTATGAAAAAAATATCTCTATTTATTATAACACTGATTATTGCAAATGGTTCTTTCGCTCAGAAAGTAGCACTTCAAACAGCAATCAATTGGCTTAATTATGATGATCTTGACAAAGCAAAGGAATCTATTGACCAAGCCAGTAAAAATGAATCGACAGCTGCTATGGCGAAAACATGGTATTACAGAGGTCTGATTTACCATGCCCTTTATGAAAGTACAAAAGAACAGTTTAAGCCTTTGAAACCAGGTTCATTGGAAGAAGCTTATAAGGCTTATGAAAAGACTATTGAACTGGATACTAAAAGTGAATATAAAGAGGATCTGATGAAACGCATTAATGTAATTGCATCGCAAATGCAAAATCAGGGAGTTGAATTTTATCGCAACAAAGATTATTCCTCGTCATTGATCAGCTTTGAGAAATCTATTTCTATTGGTGAAAAATACCTGGGGATTATCGACACACTGGCTATATATAATGCTGCATTATCTGCTGATAAAGGCAATAACATTGATAAAGCAATAAAGTACTATAGTAAACTAATAGAAGTTAATTATGGAGGTGCTAAAACATTCGGACTGTTAAGTAATCTTCAAATGTCTCAAAAAGATACAACAGCAGCATTGCAGACTTTAAAATCTGCGCGTCAGAAATATCCTTCTGATCCTGATTTATCAATAACAGAATTGAATATTTATCTCAGCAGCGGACGTGATAAAGAAGCTGCAGAACAAATTGAATCTGCTATTGTAAATGATCCTAAAAATTCAAATCTTTATTTTGCCAAAGGTGTACTTAATGATAAACTTGGAAAAACTGAAGTTGCAATAGAATCATATAAAAAAGCGATTGAAATCAAACCGGAGCATTTTGATGCGAATTACAACCTTGGAGCAATGTTATTTAATGATGGTGCAGAAATGATAAATAAAGCAAATGCATTACCAGCAAGTAAACAGAAAGAATACGATTCTATAAAAGCAAAAGCGGATGCAAGATTTAAGGATGCTAAACCATATTTTGAAACCGCATATAGAATAAATCCGAAAGATATTGCAACGATGCAAAGTTTAAGACAAGTTTATACGCGATTAAATGAACTTGAAAAAGCAGCTGAAATTAAGAAGGCTATGGATGCCATAGGGAAATAAACAATATCCGGAGCTGGATGCTCCTTTTATTGTAAATATCAATTTAACATAATATTAATTATAAGACAAATAATACTAAATTTTCAAGTTGAAGGGTTAAGATAATGATGAATACTGATAGCCGCACGTTCAGACGCGCCGCTACCTCCAAGTGCTTCCTTTAATTCCTGATATCCTTGCAATATTTTTACTCTACTTGATCCGGTGCTGAGAATATTTTTTAATTCGGATTTTATATTTTCAGCATTTAAATCATCTTGAATTAATTCTTTAACTATTTCCTTTTTCATTACCAGGTTTACGAGAGAAATAAAATCAATTTTTATTAATTGTTTTGCAATTAAATAGGAAATTCGGTTTCCTTTATAACATACAACCTGAGGAACGCCAAACAAAGCGGTTTCAAGAGTTGCAGTTCCGGAAGTTACCAAAGCTGCTTCGGCGTGTTGTAAAATTTCATAAGTCGCGTTGAAAATAGTTTTAATTTTTCCTTCAGTAATATCCTCATAAAATTCAGGTAAGATGGACGGAGCTCCTGCAATCACAATTGTGTAATCTGTAAATGATTTCACTGCATTAATCATCAACGGTAACATCGTCTTAATTTCCTGCTTTCGACTTCCGGGCAATAATGCGATTATTTTTTTTCCATCTAGATGGTGTTTTTGTAAAAAATCATCCTCCATTTTCTCTCTTCTGGAAATAGCATCTAATAATGGATGACCAACAAATTCAACTTCATAATTAAAGCGTTTATAAAAGTCTTGCTCAAATGGGAGAATCACTAACATCTTATCAACGACTCTTTTTATTTTTTTTACTCTGGATTGTTTCCATGCCCAAACCTGTGGTGATATATAATAAATGACTTTATAATTCTTATCATGAGCAAACTCTGCAATTCTGAGATTGAAACCAGGATAATCAACTAGAATAACTGCATCTGGATTGAAATTTAATAAATCCGATTTGCAGAAATCTATATTTTTAATAATGGTTCTGAGATTTGTTACTACTTCAAAAAAACCCATGAATGCCAGGTCACGATAATGCTTTACAATTTCTGCACCTTGTTCTTCCATAAGATCACCTCCCCAGCATCTGAAAATTGCCTGAGGATCCGTCTTTTTCAACTCATTGATAAGATTTGCTCCATGCAGATCACCGGAGGCTTCACCAGCTATTATGTAGTACTTCAATGTATTTAATTAATTATTTTATCACTTTAAAATACATTACAACAAAAGCGTAAATAAATGTTGCACCAATTACACCTTGGGCAGATCTGTCTTTTTCAAGTTGATAGTAAATGAAAAAAAGCCCAAGATTTAAAATTACTCCAATGCTCAGAACACCGATAAACAGATTATTAAAAATTATGTGATTTATAAATTGTTTCAAGCCCATTAAATTAAAAAATATCAAATAATATATAAAGCTTCCAATAACAGGAAGTAATAAGCCAGGAAGAAACCCATATATAAATTTATCTTTAAGCATTACAAAACTGATTTTTTATATTTATATATATACCAGGCAGTAATAATAACGATGGAAAGAAAAAGACCTTTACCAGCCTCTGTTTTTTTCCATTTTACAATCATAAACCGGAACAAAACAATATTCATTGCCAGAACGATTGCCTGAAGTCTTGGGAATTTTAAAACGTGTCCCATATCAGAAATATTAAAAAACAACTTATCAACGTAAAACAAAACAATATAATCAACCATAATCGAAACGGCACCAATTAAAAAGCCCATTAGAATTGTATCCCGTAATAATCTCTCACGCATCCCAGTCGATTTTTGTCAGATGTGGAATGGCATGGTGTGCTGTAAAATCAAACTGTACAGGAACCACAGAAACAAATCCATTTGCAAGTGCATTTTCATCTGTATCATCTCCTTTATCAAGGTTTTGAAATTTCCCCGTAAGCCAATAATATTTTCTCTTGTTGGGATCAGTTCTCTCATCAAATTTCTCATCCCATTTGGCAAAGGCCTGTCTGCAGATTTTTATCCCTTTTATTTTTTTTAAAGCCAGATCCGGAATATTAACATTTAGTAATGTTCTTTCAGGCAAACCATTTTTCAGGATTTTTTTTGATATCACTTTTGCAAAATGCATTGCCGGACTAAAATCAGCTTCGAGGCTGTAATTTGCAAGTGAAAACCCGATGGATGGAATTCCTTCAAAAGCACCTTCCATTGCGGC
This sequence comes from Bacteroidota bacterium, assembly GCA_040007375.1. Taxonomy (GTDB): domain Bacteria; phylum Bacteroidota; class Bacteroidia; order AKYH767-A; family OLB10; genus JANOXC01. The sequence continues at coordinate 25,924 of JBDTVD010000008.1, forward strand.
AGACATGGTTCCGCTATATATAATATTAATGGAAGAATTAGAACCATGATTAATACCAGATACACATATATCCGGTTTGCGATGAAGAATTTTATTTACTGCTAACTTTACACAATCAACTGGTGTTCCTGAGCTTTGCCATGATTCTATTCCTTTGAATAGTTTAACCTGATCAAGGCGTAAAGGCTTATTGAGAGTAATTGCATGTCCCATTCCTGATTGAGGACTATCAGGCGCTACTACATACACCTCCCCTATCTCACTCATGGCCTCAGCAAGTGCTTTTAGACCTGGAGCCGTAATTCCATCATCATTTGTAACCAATATTACAGGCCTCCTGGATTTTACGCTGGGTTTGACTTTCTGCGATACTGGTTTATCTTTTATTTTGCTCATGCTTTAACTTTCAGTTTTCAAAATTAGTTGATTCAGTGAACAAATCTAATTCATTAAAAAAGGCATCCACCATGGGATGCCTTAAAACAAATCAACCAACTACAACTACAAATTTTTTAAGCAATAACAATATCCCGAACTTTAGATTTTTCAAGCTCATGAACAGGTAAATTCAGAATAAGAATACCGTTTTCATAGGAAGCCTGTACATTATCAATATTCAGATTTTCCGGAATTGTGAACACTCTTTTAAATTTATTAAATCTGAATTCCCTGTGAGAATACTTAATATCCTTTTCTTCTTGCTCTTCTTTTACTTCAGCATCAATAGTCAACTGATCTTTTTCAATTTTAATTCTGAAGTCATCTTTCTTTAATCCAGGAGCAGCTAATGAAAGCTGAAAACCATCTTTCGTTTCCCGAATATTTACAGCTGGTGTAACCCAGTTTCGAAAACCCGCATGAATTGAATTATCAAACATGTCGAACACATTATTTAAACCTGGAAAAGCCTGGCCTCCCATTGCTTGTTTTAATTTAATTAAGGTCATATTTTTTTCTTTTTGATGTCGACGCCTTCAAACCATGAACCATAGAGAAAAACATAATAATTTTCAATAGGCCAGATGCCATTGTGGCAAAATATTTTTAATTGCATGTCATAATTTCTGCAATCTAAAAAAAAATGCTAAATCGTCTGTATCTAGTTT
>JBDTVD010000009.1:0-26761 GCA_040007375.1 Bacteroidota bacterium
AATTAAATCGATGGAGATATTATTAAACCCTGCTGCCGCTGCTTCACGCACACTGTTCAATGCCTGGTCAGCCTGGTGTGCACGATTCATCCACTTTAAATCTTCATTACGGAAAGATTGAATTCCGATACTGAGTCTGTTAATAGAAGTTGATTTTAATTCCTTTATATATACAGGAGAAAGATCATCAGGATTTGCTTCCAGTGTTATTTCTGCATCAGGAGCAACTGTAAAATTTTTATTAATTGTTTCGAAAATCTGCATCAGTTCTGCAGCAGTCAAAAGAGAAGGTGTTCCTCCTCCGAAATAAATAGTTTCAATAATTTCCTTTTCCGGAAGATAATTTTTACGCATTTCCAGTTCTCTGCAAATTGCAGCAATCAACTCAGACTTATGATTTAAAGAAGTGCTGAAATGAAAATCACAGTAGTTACATGCTTGCTTGCAGAAGGGTATGTGAATGTAAATGCCAGCCAATTTAATTTGAAGATTTGCATCCTTCGTTATAAAACTTCGGATGCCGATGAATAATTTGAAAGTTTGAAAATGATGACACTTTCGTCATTGCAGGAATGCGCAGTATTCGTGGCAATCCCCTGAATAGAACACAAATCATGATGTTTTACAAAATTTAATCCTGATACTTGATACTTGCGTCTTGATACTATTTTCTCAGTACAATCCTGAACGTAGTTCCTTTATTCACTTCTGAACTCTTCACGAAAATCTGTCCCATGTGATATTCCTGTACAATACGTTTGCTGAGCGAAAGTCCTAATCCCCATCCACGGCTTTTACTTGTATAGCCGGGTTTAAAAACAGTTTTATATTTTGATTTTGGAATTCCTTTTCCACTATCCGTAATATCAATATATGCAAACTGTTGCTGATCGGTAATTTTTATTGTTATACTTCCTTGTCCGCTCATTGCATCAATTGCATTTTTAAAAACATTTTCCAGCACCCATTCAAAAAGAGGAATATTCAATGGTGCTTCTACGTCATAATTCTGCTGATTGATTAATTCGAAAATTACTTTTGATGAAGTGCGGGTCTTTATATAATTGATGGAGGTTTGCAGTACAGCCATCAGACTTTCTTTCTGTAATGCAGGAGCGGAACCAATTTTTGAAAAACGTTCTGTGATTGTATTCAGTCGGATTAAATCTTTTTCAATTTCTATGAGATGTTTATCAGGATCCGGTTTTGTTTTTAAATATTCCAGCCATGCCATCAATGATGAAAGCGGAGTTCCCAGCTGATGTGCAGTTTCTTTTGCCATTCCTACCCACACCTGGTTCTGTTCTGCTTTGCGTGAACTGCTGAATGCAAAATACGATACAAACAGAAAGATGCCAATCACGCCCAATTGAATATAAGGGTAAAATTTCAACTGTGTAAGCAGATACGAATCTTTATAATATATATAATTCTTCTGATTGTCACCAAATGAAATTTCCAGTGGTTCATGCGACTGACGCATCAATCCCATCTGAATTTTCAGGTAGTCCGGTTCATTCAATGCGCGTAATGAATCGAGATTACGGAACGACACTACTGTTTTTCCATCAAACAAAATCATGGGAACAGTAGTGTTATTGGTAAGTACAGAAACAGCAAAACTGATGTCTCCTGCTTCCGTATTAATATCAGAAATATGTTTTATTGCTTCTGCCCACAACTCTACGCGTTTCCGTTCTTCACCTGCCAGCTCACCAGCGAGTTTATTCGTATAAAATAACGAACTGATGCCAATGAGTATGGCAGCGATTAACAGAAATAACTTCCAGCGTTGTTTACGCGTATATATATTCACAGCCGGGAAACAGTTAACTTAAAAAATTGCTCAGGCAAGTGTACGTTTTACAGCAACCTGTTCATATCCTTCAATGATGTCACCTACTCTTATATCGTTGAATCCGTTCAGACTTAATCCGCATTCGAATCCGGAAGTTACTTCTTTCACATCATCTTTAAATCGTTTTAATGAAGCAAGATCACCGCTGAATGCAACAATACCATCACGGATCACGCGCACTTTTGTGTTACGTGTAACTTTTCCATCAAGCACCATACATCCTGCAATAGTTCCGATTTTTGGTATTTTAAATACTTCACGTACTTCAATATTTCCAAGAATTTTCTCCTCAAATTCCGGAGCAAGCATTCCTTCCATCGCAGCTTTTAATTCATTGATGGCATCATATATAATGGAGTAAAGACGGATATCAATCTGTTCAGATTCTGCCAGCTTACGTGCACTCACAGAAGGACGAACCTGGAATCCGATGATGATTGCATTGGATGCAGAAGCAAGCATTACATCTGATTCAGAAATCTGACCAACAGATTTATGAATCACATTCACCTGAATTTCCGGATTGGAAAGTTTTAACAAACTATCTGCTAATGCTTCAATAGATCCATCCACATCACCTTTAACAATTACATTCAGTTCTTTGAAATTACCAATTGCTAAACGACGACCGATTTCATCAAGTGTAATATGTTTATGTGTACGTATACCTTGTTCACGTTGCAACTGTAATCGTTTATTTGCAATGTCGCGTGCTTCACGTTCATCATCCATTACATTAAACTGATCGCCTGCCTGTGGAGCTCCTGTCATACCTAAAATCATTGCAGGTGCTGAAGGACCAGCTTCACTTATTTTTCCACCACGTTCATTGAACATTGCTTTCACTCTTCCGCTGTAGCATCCTGCAAGAATAACATCACCTATTTTTAATGTTCCTGTTTGCACTAAAACGGTTGTTACATAACCACGACCTTTATCAAGTGATGATTCGATAACAGTACCTTTTGCATTTCGTTCAGGGTTTGCTTTCAGATCCAGCATCTCAGCTTCCAGTAAAACTTTATCGAGCAGTTTATCGATGTTCATTCCTTTCTTCGCTGAAATATCCTGACTCTGGTATTTACCACCCCATGATTCAACAAGGAAATTCATTCCTGCAAGCTGCTCTTTTATTCTCTCCGGATTTGAATCAGCCTTATCCACTTTATTAATTGCAAAAACAATTGGAACACCGGCAGCCATTGCATGATTGATCGCTTCTTTTGTTTGCGGCATCACACTATCATCAGCAGCAACAACAATAATTGCAACGTCAGTAACTTTTGCACCACGTGCACGCATTGCAGTAAATGCTTCATGACCCGGAGTATCGAGGAAGGTAATTCTTCTTCCGTCTTCCAGCTTCACTTCATATGCACCAATATGCTGCGTAATACCTCCGGCTTCACCGGCAATAACATTTGCTTTACGTATATAATCCAGTAATGATGTTTTACCATGATCAACGTGACCCATTACAGTTACGATTGGTGCACGTGGTAATAACTCATCTTCTGTATCTGTATCTTCATTAATTGCTTCTGAAACATCTGCAGAAACAAATTCTACTTTATAACCAAATTCTTCTGCAACTACAGTTAATGTTTCTGCATCCAATCGTTGATTGATTGACACAAACATTCCCAGACTCATGCAGGTACTGATAATCTGCGTTACAGAAATATCCATCAGTTTTGCTAATTCATTTGCAGAAACGAATTCTGTTACCTGAATAACTTTCTCTGTTGATTGTTCTGCTATTTGTTCAGCACGTTGTGCATGTGCAGTACGTTTCTCTTTACGGAATTTCGAAGCTCTTGATTTACCACTTCCACTTAATCGTGCAAGTGTTGCTTTAATCTGATCCTGAATTTCTTTTTCTGTTGGTTCAACACGTGGAGCACCAGGTCCGCTTCTTTGTCCCGGACCACCACTACGTTGTTGTCCTGGTCCGCTGCGTTGCCCACCCGGACCACCGCTGCGTTGCTGTCCTGGTCCGCTGCGTTGTCCATTACCCGGGCGATTACTGAAATCACGACGTTCGCCCTGAGCACCCGGAGTTCCCGGAGTGCCACCACCCTGAGGAGTACCTGGTTTATGATCTTTACGTTTACGTTTACGTTTTTCTCCGTCTTTCTCAAAATCAGAAGAAGAGGCTACCGGTTTCTTTTTCGGTTGTTCTGTTGGAAGATTAATTTTTCCAAGAATATTAGGACCTGTAAGTTTTTCAAATTTTACACTGATATGTTCTGGTGTAACCGGTCCCTCTTTTGTTTCGGGAGCAGGAGTTTCTGCAGGTGGTTCAACAGCCGGAGGAGGAGGTGGTATTATTGCCACCGGTGTTTCAGCAACAGGAGGTGCAGGAGTTTCAACAACAGGAGTTTCAACAACAGGTTCTTCTTTCTTTTTTGCTTTTGCAGCTTTCTTTTTCTCTTCTTCCTCAGCAGCCAGTTTTATTTCTGCTTCCTTCTCAGCATCTTTTTTCGCTTTTGCTTTTTTCCGAGGATCTTCCAGATCAATCTTGCCTAAAACCTTCGGAGACTGTTTATCAAATTTTGCTTTGATTATTTCAGGGCCTTCACTTTTTGCTATTGGTTCAACAACAGGTTCAATTATCTCTTCAACAACAGGTGTTTCAGCAACAGGTTCTTCTTTTTTAGTTTTAGCTTTAGATTTAGTTTTTTCAGCAGCAGCAGTAAACTTAATTTTCTCAAGGCTTTCCTTAAGATTTTCATCCGTTTCCGTTTCAGCTTCTGCAGCCTGAGCATCACTCTTGCCGGGCTTTGCTTCAATAACTATATTATCTCTCTTAAGTTTTTCTTTCGTTACTTCCTGTGCATCGAGCCTTGCCATTTTATCAGGCTGATACTTCTCCTGCAAAATTGCATACAGCTCCATGGAGATCTTTGCGTTAGGATTGCCATCTACCTTTACCCCTTTGGTTTCAAGGTATTCAACAACATGCTGCAAGCCCACATTGAACTCTTTAGCAACTTTGCTCAGGCGTAATGCTTTTTCTTCGGTCATGCTTTATTTATCTTCGAATACTAATCTTTACTGATTAATGAAAATTGATTTTTTATTTACTGATACAAATCACTATGAATTTACGAATACTTTATTTTTTTATGAATACCAATCAGTATGAATTTGCAAATACTGATTGTAACATCCGTAAGTTTATATATAATCTTTTTTTGTTTTTTTGATTTCGATGTTTTTTTTAATGTGATTATATTTTTCTGTGGTTATTCAAATTCTGATTTCAGAATGCGCACCACTTCGCGTATCGTTTCTTCTTCAAGATCTGTACGCTGAACGAGATCTTCTACCGTGATGTTAAGTACGCTCTTAGCTGTGTCACATCCAATACCTTTCAATTCCTCAATGATCCAGTTGTCAATCTCATCAGAGAATTCATCCAGGTCAACATCTTCATCTTCATCTTCTGAATCACGATATACATCAATCTCATATCCTGTTAATCTTCCTGCAAGCTTAATGTTATGTCCACCTTTACCAATTGCAAGAGACACCTGGTCAGGACGCATAAATACAGCAGCTTTGTGAGTTTCCTCATCAATTTTAATACTGGTGATTTTTGCAGGACTGATTGCACGTGATATATATAACTGCAGGTTATTGGTGAAATTGATTACATCAATATTTTCATTCCGTAATTCGCGAACAATTCCATGTATACGTGATCCTTTCATTCCAACACAAGCTCCAACAGGATCAATACGGTCATCATAAGATTCTACAGCAACCTTAGCGCGTTCCCCGGGCTCACGAACAATATTTTTAATTGTTATCAAACCATCAAATACTTCCGGCACTTCCTGTTCAAACAAACGCTCGAGGAATAATGGTGATGTGCGTGAAAGAATAATTTTAGGATTTGCATTTACCATCTCCACACGAAGAACAGCAGCACGCATAGTATCTCCTTTCTTATAAAAGTCAGCAGGAATCATTTCGCTTTTCGGAAGAATAAGTTCATTCCCTTCATCATCCAGTATCAGTAATTCTTTCTTCCACACCTGGTATACTTCACCGGTAATAATTTCACCAACACGGTCTTTGTATTTACGGTAAATACCATCCTTCTCCAGTTCCGAAATACGTGAAACAAGATTCTGACGAAGTGCCAATACAGAACGGCGACCAAAGTCATCTATCTTAACTTCTTCCGTTACATCTTCACCCACTTCAAAATCAGGTTCAATCTTTACAGCTTCCGAATAAGCAATCTGTGTTGCATCGTCTTCCACCATTCCATCGTCAACAATAACACGATTGCGCCAGATCTCCAGATCACCTTTATCGGTGTTTATAATAATATCGAAATTATCTGCCGTGCCATATCTTTTGCGGAGCATTCCTCTGATCACATCTTCCAGAATACTCATCATGGTTGCGCGATCAATGTTCTTTGCGTCTTTAAATTCCGAGAAGGATTCAATCAATACCTGAGCGTCCATTGTAAACCTTTTTATTTTAGATTAAAGTTGAATAATAATTTTGTTTCTTTTACATCCTGGTAAGCAAATTTCTGAATTGCTTCTGTACGGATTTTCTTTTTGTTTTCTTTTCTTTCAGTTACTGCCAGTATTTCAAATTCCGAATCATCAGCAGCCTGCAGAATTCCTTTACACTCCATGCCGTTTTTAAGAACCAGCTTTACTTCTTTTCCGATTCTGCGGAGATATTGTTGCGGTACCACCAAAGGCATATCCATGCCCGGCGAAGATACTTCTACTTCATGCTTTTCGAGAAAGCCGGAATCTTCCAGTGCCGTTGAAAGAAAACGATTCAAAGATGCACATTCATCTAAAGTGATTCCGGCAGGCTTATCAATGAACACAGCCAGTCTGGACGGAGCTATTTTAAGGTCAACCAGGAACTGATCGGTACCTTTTAAATGCTCCTCAATTTTTGAACGTATTTCTTCTTTTTCCATTTTTTGTATAATGAAAGAGGGGACTTACTGTCCCCTCTCTAATCGCTACGGAGCAAAAATACATATTTTTTCGTGTTTTTTACAGTGAAAGAAAGAAAAAATTGCTGCGTTCGTTTTGTGGGATTATGTTTTATGCAGAAACATCAGATATTATCGCAGAAAACTATAGCCATCGCTAGTGAATGAATACTTAATATTGCAGCCCGAAGAATTACTGATTGATGAAGTGGATTAACCTGAGTGAGAAGTTTAAACTGTTAACGTCGATGCTGACGAGCAGGCTCATTAATGGCTATGGCAGTCATTCACAATTAAGGTTCAATAACATACTCTGTATCAAGGATGATGAGATTGGTGATATGTGTTACAGTCTGCCTGTATTTCAGATGCTTCGTAACCAGTTTCCTGATGCAGCAATTACCGTATTCTGCAAGAACTATTGTGTTCCTTTATTGAAGCCTAACCCTGGAATTACTGAGATAAAAACTTCCTGGAGTGAATTAACAGGAAAGTATGATCTTATTGTTGATTTAAGAATAAGCTGGAAAAGTATTGGTTTCGCTTTTAAAAAATGGCCAGGAGTGAGACTTGATCGTGGTACTGTGCGGTTTGCAGATGGACTTCAGAAAAAAAATCCACATGAGCTGATCACCAACAGTAAGGTTATAGAGCCTGTGATTGATATTAAAAACCGGACCATGACTCCTGTTTTATATGCATCAAAGGAAGACAGAAAAAATGCAGAACAGTACATTTTAAAACATCATTTACAACAGTTTGCAATGATGCATGTAACAGCAAGGAGAGTATTAAAAGAATGGCCTGCAAATAATTTTTGTCAGCTTGCTGAACATCTTCACAAAAACAAAAATATGCAGATCGTTTTTATTGGTGATGCTTCAGAGTTGAAAGCCATTGATCAGGTTCGTAGCCGTTTATCATTTGACTCAATTAGTACTGCAGGTCAACTTTCGCTATCAGAACTTGCAGTGGTAATGGAGTCCTGTACTTTATATATTGGAAATGATAGTGGTCCGTTACACATTGCAGCGATAAAAAATATTCCTACACTGGGCTTATTTGGTCCGGCACCTAAAGAAATGTTTTATCCAATGGGAAAACAGGCAACATATATTCATAAAATACTTGACTGCAATCCATGCGATCAGGTTCACTGTGTACTGGCACAAAATCGTTGTATGGAACAAATAACTGTTAAAGAAGTAATAGCAAAAACGGAAGAATTACTTAATCGGTTGCAGCCTGTTCACTAGGAGAATTTGAATTCTCAACAGGCAACGTTGCATCATCACCAAAACCATTTTTCATAAATCTTTTCTGAAAAATAATCCACATAAAAACACCGATTGAAATAGCACTGTCGGCAACATTAAAAATAGGCCGGAAGAAAATAAATTCCTGTCCACCCCAGAATGGAATCCACGAGGGGAAATTACCTTCAACAACAGGGAAATAAAGCATATCAACAACACGTCCGTGGAGGAAAGAACTATATCCGCCATCAACAGGAAATAATGTTGCAATCTGATATTCACTACCATTAAACAGCATTCCATAAAAAGCACTGTCGATGAGATTGCCAATTGCTCCGGCAATGATAAGCGACAATGTTATTATATATAATTTATCATATTTTTTTCTGGTGAGCTGATATACATACCAGATGATACCTATAACAAAAACCAACCTGAACAAACTCAGTAAAAGTTTACCGCTTTCACCACCGAACTCCATTCCGAATGCCATCCCGTAATTCTCAGTAAAATGCACTATAAACCAATCACCGATAATCCGGAATTCCTGGCCAAGATACATGTGAGTTTTCACCCAGAGTTTTACAGCCTGATCAATTATTAAAACCAGGAAAATGATGAGTACGGATCGTTTCAATGAGAGGTACTTTAATATATAAACAGTCGTCAGAATGCAATGCCAATGACAGTCTGCTTCAGAAAATCAGGTTTCAAAATTTTCTTTTATAAGAAACACTATTCCAGGTCTCTCCTGGAATAGTGTTTCTTATTCTATTCTCAGTCTTTGTACTGTTGTAATTTAGCTTCCATACTTTGCGTAGTATGTGGCACAGCACGCAGTCGTTCTTTAGGAATCAGTTTACCGGTAACACGACAAACTCCGTAAGTCTTGTTTTCAATCCGGATCAAAGCTGCTTCCAGTTGTTCTATAAATTTCTTTTGACGTGCGGCAAGTTGTGCAGCTTCTTCTTTTGCAAGTGTATCAGATCCGTCTTCCAGCATCTTAAATGAAGCACCTGTATCATCCGTACCATTTTCATTCGCACTTATGATTGCTGCATTCAGGTTAATCAACTCTGTACGTGCTTCATCCAGTTTTGCAATTATCAACACTTTAAATTCTTTTAGCTCTGTATCGGAATAGCGTGATTTTTCCGGGCCATTGTTCTTCTCTGTCATTATCATCGTTTTGGGAGTATTCGCTTTGCTTGGAGGAGGTGGTATAGTGGCTTTAACAGGCGGAATTACTGGTTTAGAAACAGGAGCTGCTTTTGTTGCTTCAGGTTTTACAACCTTAACAGCAGGCTTTGCAGCAACTGGTTTTGCTACGGTTTTAACTGCCGCAGTTGTTTTAACAGCAACCGCTTTTTTAGGAGCTACTACTGGTTTTTTAGCAACAATTTTATTTGCAGCAGGCTTACTTTTCGCAGGAGCAGCAATAGTTTTTTTAACTGATTTTGCTACAGGCTTAACAGCACTTTTCTTCAACGGAGCAACTGCTTTTTTATTTGATGCTGGTTTTTTTGCTGGTTTGGCAACGGCCTTTTTTGCCTTCACAACCTTTTTTTTAGTGGCCATAATTAATTTCTTTTTATAGATGTTAATACATGTAAATTTTCGTCAACCTCTACATTTTCTCCTTCCTGTTCATTTAACTGATCACTGAATTCAAGCGACGTAGCTAAAATTTCCGTGCGAATATAGTCTAAATTGTTAGTCACAGAACGCTGTATATTTTCAGGTCCTTTCAGTACAACTGAAATACGATCTGTAACTGCAAATCCTTTGTCTTTTCTTAGATTCTGAATACGGTTAACCAACTCACGTGCAAGACCTTTCTCTTTAAGCTCTTCTGTGACATGAATGTCAAGAGCCACCGTAATTTTATCCTGTGATGCCACCTGCCAGCCCGGAATATCTTCCGAAAGAATTTCTACATCTTCCATCAGAATGGTAAACTTTTTTCCGGAAAGAGTGAGATCTGTACGTCCTTCTTTTTCCAGCTCACTGATCTTCGCCTGGTCCATTGCAGTTACTTCAGCGCTCAGTTCTTTCATGAGGCTGCCTGCTTTTTTTCCAAGGGTTTTAAAATTTGGTTTTACTTTTTTTACCAGTAAGCCTGAGGTATCTGTTATATATTCTATGCTTTCCACATTTACTTCAGCAAGAATTAAATTCTTCACCTTTTCAACCTGGTTGCGCAATTGATGATCAATAACAGGAATCATTATTTTGTTCAATGGCTGACGAACTTTGATGTTCACTTTCTTTCGTAATGATAAAACCAATGAGGAGATAGTTTGCGCCATCATCATACGTTCTTCAAGATAAGTATCCGTCATTGATTCATTGTACTCCGGAAATAATGCAAGATGTACAGAACTGTTTGCATCACGTTTAGTAATATTATTTAAATCATTATATAAAACATCAGCATAAAAGGGTGCAACAGGAGCCATCAGTCGGGCAACAGTTTCCAGGCATTGATACAATGTTTGATAGGCAGCAATTTTATCCTGTGATGCTGCATCACTTCCATCTGTCTGTTTCCAGAAACGGCGACGGCATAAACGAACATACCAGTTGCTTAAATGTTCACATACAAAATCATTGATGAGGCGTGTTGCTTTTGTAGGTTCGTAATCAGCATAACAGGCATCCACTTCTTTTATTAAAGTGTTAAGCATGGATATTACCCAACGATCAATCTCCGTACGTTCGGCAACAGGAATCTCAGCCTCTTTATATATAAAACCATCAATGTTTGCATACAGCGCAAAGAAGGAATAGGTATTATACAGAGTCCCGAAGAACTTGCGTTGCACTTCTGCAATTCCTTCTAAATTAAATTTCAGATTGTCCCATGGTTGTGCATTGCTGATCATGTACCAGCGTGTTGCATCAGGGCCGTATTTATCTAATGTGGTAAAAGGATCAACTGCATTACCCAACCGCTTCGACATTTTATTGCCGTCTTTATCAAGCACTAATCCGTTTGATACTACATTTTTAAATGCAACAGAATCAAACAACATTACTGCAATTGCATGAAGTGTGAAAAACCATCCTCTTGTCTGATCAACACCTTCAGCAATAAAATCAGCAGGATATGCACCTTCCCATCCTTTACCAAACGGAAACGGATCACATTCTTTCATTTTATCATAATCCAATCCCCACTGTGCATAAGGCATTGCGCCACTATCAAACCACACATCAATAAGATCTGTTTCGCGTGTCATCTTTTTGCCACTGTCACTTACAAGATATATATTGTCAACATAAGGACGATGTAAATCAAAATCAGGTTTCAATGCATCCACATGTTCAAGATGTGATGGATCCATTAAACCGGCAGCAATTGATTTTTCAATTTCCGATTTTAATTCTGCAATGGAGCCAATACATTTTTCTTCCATACCATCTTCAGTTCTCCAGATCGGCAGTGGAATTCCCCAGAAGCGCGAACGTGAAAGATTCCAGTCAACTAAATTTTCAAGCCAATTACCGAAACGACCTGTGCCTGTACTTTCCGGTTTCCAGTTGATGGTATTATTTAATTCCATCATCCGTTCTTTTTTGGCAGTAGTGCGGATAAACCAACTGTCCAGTGGATAATATAAAATAGGTTTATCAGTTCTCCAGCAATGCGGGTAACTGTGTTCATATTTCTCTACTTTAAAAGCTTTATTCTCTTGCTTTAATTTGATAGAGATGCGTTCATCAACTGATAAATATTTATCACGTCCCTGTTTAACACGGTCTGCTTCTTTTTCTTCTTCTGAAAGATATTCTTCTTTCACAAACTCTCCTGCAAAATCAGTTACTTCTTTCACAAAGCGACCTCTTTTATCAACGAGTGGTGATGGTTTTCCGTTTTCATCCATTACCATTATTGATGAAATATTATTCTGTTTACAAACACGGAAATCGTCTGCACCAAAAACAGATGCAGTATGAACGATACCTGTTCCATCTTCAGTAGTAACAAAATCACCAATGATCACTTCAAATGCTTTTCCTTCTGGCTGTACGTAAGGCATCAACTGATGATACTGTATTGTTTTCAGTTCACTGCCTTTGTATTCAGCAAGTATTTTAAATGGAATCTGCTTATCTCCTTCTTTGTAATCAATAATAGAAAGTGCGGCATTTTTCTCGGGAAAATATTTACCAATAAGATCTTTAGCAAGTAAAACAATTACCGGCTTAAATGTGTACGGATTAAATGTACGTACCATCACATAAGAAATCTTTTCACCAACTGCTAATGCACAATTTGCAGGAAGTGTCCATGGTGTTGTTGTCCATGCAAGGAAATACAATGGAGCATCAACTTCATTTATATATAAAAACTCTGAGCGTTCATTGCGTTTGATTTCAAACTGAGCAACTGCACTCGTGTCTTTAATCATTTTATAAGTTCCCGGCTGATTCAACTCATGCGAACTCAATCCGGTTCCTGCTGCAGGACTGTATGGTTGAATTGTATATCCTTTATATAAAAGGTCTTTAGCATAAAACTGTTTCAACAGATACCAGCAAGTTTCTATATAAGTATTTTCAAAAGTGATGTATGGATGTTCCAGGTCAACCCAATATCCCATTCTGCGGGTAAGATCATCCCAAACATTTTTATACTTCATCACCTCCTTACGGCAGGCTTTATTATAATCTTCAATAGATATTTTTTTTCCGATATCCTCCTTAGTAATTCCCAGAGTTTTCTCCACGGAAATTTCAATCGGAAGTCCATGCGTATCCCATCCACCTTTACGTTTTACCTGAAAACCTTTCTGCGTTTTATACCTGCAGAAAATATCCTTAATAGAACGGGCCATGGCATGATGGATACCAGGCAGACCATTGGCTGATGGAGGACCTTCATAGAAGGTAAATGTGGGTTGTCCTTCACGGGAAGAGACACTCTGTTCGAAAACCTGCTCCTTTTCCCAGCGACTTAATACTTCTTCCGCCAGCTTAGGGAGATCGAGTTGTTTGTATTCGTTATATTTTAACATAATGGGCGGCAAATGTACGGAATTTAAGGGATGAAATAGGTGTAAAGACTATCTCGGAAAGTTACCGGAAGACTTATTGTTTTTTTGGAAAATGGAGTTATTTAAAAAGGAAGGAGAAATCCCTGACGGAAGGAAGTTGTCTTATAAATCACATGGCTATTCCTGCTCTTTAACCAGCTCTGCCTTCGGAAGCACTACATACAGAAGCGGAATAATTATATATAAAGCAATGGAAACTTTTACATTCACAAAACTCATCCAGATGGCAATTGCATAAAGTATTGGTCCGCCAATAATCTTATATAAATATTTTTTCCTGCTGTTTACAGAAATTCCGTTGTTCAGACTATCTGTATAAAATGCAATATACCAGAACAACATTGTGGCAGCCATAGCAAGCATTATAAATACAATTCCATAAATAGTAACAGCAATCTGTTCACCCGGGTATTCACTAATAAATTTTGTAGGAAAAGGAATGAGGCAAATCCAGAATAAAAAAAACAGGTTTATGTATTTCATTCGGGGTGTATAATATTTTATCCAGTGACTGATGTGATCGTGGTTGATCCAATATATAATAACAGTGAGAAAGCTGAATGTAAAAGCAACAAAAGAAGGCAATGCGTGTTTCAGACTTTCCAGCAACTCTGCATTGGTGTGGTGTTCAGGAATAGCAGGAATTTTAACATCCAGCACCAATAATGTTGCAACAATGGAGAATACACCATCGGAAAATGCATCCATACGGGAAGACTTATCACCTGATAGAAATGTTTTCATTAGCAGTTAATTTTGCAGGGCTAAAATAAAAACAAATGCTGTGTGATGAAATCTTCAGTTGATTAAAATTTTCCGGTAAGAAGTTCCTGAGTGGCCGGTAGCTTCAATAAAATACATACCTGGTTTCAACATAGAAACATTGATCTTGTTTTTCTTATTCTTTGAAAGAGAAATTTCACCTTCATTTAAAACGGTGTTGCCTTTTATGTCTTTTAGATAAACATGTATTATTTCCTGCTTGTCATCATCTGTTGTAATATAAATAAAATCATCAGCAGGATTAGGGGTTACTTTGATTGATGGTCCTGGGTTGTTTTCATTTATTGCAGCGCAATTCGACCAGTAACTGCAGGTATCATCAAATACAAAGCAGTTAGTATTCATTGCAATCTGTAATGTGCACGAATCATAGTACACTCTGTTAATATGCTGAAAGCTGGTAAGAATTTTTGCTTCATTATAAGGAAAGTCATTACCACAAAAGTAAACCTGTCCTCCCGAAGCCTGCAGGTTAAAAGACATTGGAAGTGCCAGTTCTGTCCTGGTTCCGATTCCTTCCAGCCATTCAATTGTATTTTGTGAGAAGTTGCAATTCATGCAATTTAAATAAAAAGCTCTTGTAATTCCTGATGCTGTAGAAAAAGGAAGTATACTATCCAATATATAAAGCCCTGTTTCATTTACTCCCGGACTGTTATAAAATGTCATAGGAAAACTATCTCCAACCTGGAGGCTGAAATCATATATAAGAATTTCGGGAGAGAACTGGTTGTCTATAAAATAAATTTTTCTTGCAGCAGTGTCTTCTCTTATAAATCCATAACGACAGATGTAACTAAAATTATATATTGCTGACTCTACACATCTATATTGTTGTCCGTTTATTGTAGTATCCACTGAAGTATACACCTTGTCCGCATAAAATGTTGGGAACGACGGAGAACATGGTCCACTGAAAACTGTATCAGGAATATTTGTAACAAGATAATTTCCTGTAAAACACCACATGTTGTTTGAGTCGAGTAGTGGTGTGTAAGGTTGAGAATTGACGTAAGATGTTAGGAAGAGTAACAAACAGGGTAGAATCTTTTTCATAGTATATGGATTGGCTAAATCCAAATATAGGAGTTCTATTTTAAAAGTTCAGCAATTGTTTTCTCAAACTTTAGTATGAATTTCTCATATTCCACTCCTGTTGCAGGACCTGAAAATCCACTGTATACTTCAATTACCTTTCCCTGTCTGTTAATATATATAGTAGTTGGATAGGATTTAAAATTTTCCAGTCCCGGAATTTTTTTCATCACTTCTTCTCTGCCCACTGATCCTGCATATAAAATAGGATAGGTAGTTTTAAAACGTGCAGACAATCTTTTTATATTGTTGGAAATTCTTGCAAAGTCTGTTGTCTTTTCAAAATCAAGAGCAACAATTTCAATTCCTTTATCTTTATTCTTTATATAAAAATCAGAAAGGAATGCAGTTTCATCCAGACAGTTCGGGCACCATGATCCCATCACCTGTACAATAATTGCTTTTCCTTTAAAACGCTCATCGGTTAATGAAACAAAATTACTGTCAGCATCAGGAAAAGAAAATGTAAGAGGCATTGTAACTGCTGCAACACTTTCCGGATCCGGAAGTTGAATGGTTGCATTACGTGATGCATGCCACGATGATTTATAATGATTGCCAGACCAGAATGTACCTGATAGTTGAGTTCCGTTTTTTACTGCACGATATAACCAGCAATGTGATCCGTCAAACGTACTCATCCATAAAGTATCACCGGAAATAGTTCCTTCCAGGTAACGATGATCACCTCCGGAAGCAAGAAAAGTTCCTCCCACTTCATTCCCTTCCTGTCTAAACACACCAATTGCAAGTGATGAATCTGTTTCTGTTACATCCATCCATGTTTCCCATCTTCCATTCACATCAAGTGTTGGAGCATTGGCAGGAATAAAGCGGTTTACATTTTTAAAAGTTGCTTTAAACGGAATAACAGGATGTTCTTTTCTCGAGTAATTAATCCAGTCACCTTCCATAGTATTGCCATTTACTTTCAAACGAAACTGTGAATCGTACACGGGAAGCTTTATATATAATGAATCACCTTTGATAACGATTTCATCCGCTTTAATACGTTCCTCATCATTATGTATAATCATTACATAAGCATTTTCTTCCTTCTTCATTTCAAAATTAAACGGAAGTTCTGCATCAGGAAGTAACAATACAGCACGCCATAATCCGGTAAGTATTTGAAGTAACATCATAATCTTATTCTTAAAGTAATGATAAAAATAATTTATTTGATAAACGTTCCTGTGATTTCATAATTCACTTCATCCATCATACGCACTTTCTGTTTCCCTTTCATTTCAAAACCGGCAGGATGATATTCATAAGTTTCACTGGAAGTATAATAATAGGTATTTCGTTCTTTCTGGATTTTAACAGAAGTTACCAGGTCATTCTTCCATGCAACTTCTATAGTTCGCACAGGAAGATTTTCTTCAAGGCTTTTATATATCAGTACAAGACTGCTGTCAGAACGAATGCTGTCAACAGAATAAGAATTGTTCCATGATGGTTTATTAATATCACAGGAAATAAACGGTGCCAGCGTTTTGCTCCAGTTTACTGAGTCATCATGTACATTTTCAGATTGAACACCTTTAATCAAAACTTTTTCCAATTGCATATTTTCTGATTGCAGTCTGGAGGCTTCTGTTTCAAAATACTTTTTAAGATCAAAATATTTATGAATAGAAACAGGTTCGTTTTTGTTGCAGGAACAAATTAAAATCAAAACAAATAAAAAATAATTTCTCATATTAAATAGCAGCTCCTAATGCCCTTGCTTTTTCAAACCATATTTTTGCTCCTGCAGTATCACCCATCTGACTATGTATTATTCCTACATTAATTACTGCTTTTGAATTGGAGGGATCTGCAACAACTGCTTTTTCATAATACACCCTTGCACTGTCTCTCATCTGCATGGTTGCATAACAGTTACCGATGTTATTATATGCATCTCCATAATTGCTTTCAAGACTTACTGCTTTCTGATAGTGTTTGATCGCTGTAGTATAATCACCTGCTTTTGCATAAGTATTTCCTAAATTATAATAAGCTTTACTGAAATCAGGATTAAGTGCAATAGCTTTTTGTAATGCATTTATTGATTCCTGTGTATGACCTGCATCATTATAATATAAACCAAGATTGTTAAATGCTTCGAAAGAAATACTGTCGAGTTTCAAAGCATTTTGTAATTCTGTAATTGCCTTTTCATTCTGATGTGCCATTCCATAAGCAAGTCCTTCTGCAATGTAAGCTTCTGCAGTTTTAAATGGTTTATAGGATTTTGATTTTTCAAAACAGCGTATTGCATTCACCGGATCTTCTGCTTCTTTGTAAGCAACACCTAAATGATACCAGGCATCAGCATAATCAGCAATTATAGAAACTCCTTTTTCTAACTCAGCAATAGAAGCCTGAAGAAGTTGTTGTTTTTTATTCTTGTCTTCTTCTTTTAAAGCCTGCTCAATTAATATAGCACTGCCATATGCATAACGGATCCGTGCACTGTTGGGAGATGTTTTAACATCAGCAGCTAATAAAGTAATGTTGTTTTTCCATTGACTGTTTCTTGCAATTGTGCGAACTGAAAAAAGCAGAACTGCAATGGTAAAAACGAGGTATGCCGGATTTCCCGTAAGTTGTTTCAGCAATGTTCCGTTTACATTTTTACTTTTCTTAATTAACGATTCTGCGCCTGTAACAATTGCAATACAGAAGCCTAATGATGGCATATATAAAAAACGTTCTGCCATGGTTGCTTCAATCAAAAACAGAATATTACTTACAAGCGATACCGTAATTGCAAAAAAGAATATTCCAAATGAATAGGATTTTTTTTCACGGAAGCCTTTAATAGCAATCCAGGCAATAATAATATATAGTGCAAACGAAAGTAATGCTGCAGGTGAAAACAAGGATGTGAGTGGAATAGTATTGTAGGAATAATCAAATACCAGATTGTAAGGAATAAAAAGGAGAAAGAGATATTTTCCCATAATCATTATTGCTGTCCCGAAACGGATCATGTAATCCTGTGTTCCTATGAGTGTGTTATTGATAAGCTGTAATTCATAGTTTCCGGTAACAGCATGAATTACTGCGTAACGTAATCCGATAAAAAACAAACCTGTAAACAGGAAAGTGAAAATAGTAGCAGGCAAACGTTTCACAGCATCTTTACTGAAGAACCATGTTATAAGAGGAAAAATAAAAATCAATGTGATTGCACTTTCTTTAGATAAAAGAGCCAGCATATATAATACTGCAGCAAATACCAGTGTAAGAGTTTTTCCGGATGATAGCCATTTTACCAATTGATGCATTGCCAGGATGGAAAACAGGAAGCATAGAATTTCATCACGACTTTTTATATTGGCAACTACTTCTGTATGCAGCGGATGTGCTATATATAATATCGTTATAATAAATGGAACCAGGTAATGATAAGAAGCAAGCAGTTGTCGCAGGAAATGAAACAGGCACCATGCAGTGAGTATATATAATAAAATATTTATGAGATGACCAAGCCACGGCTGATCCGGAGCTATTTGCCATTCTATTGCAAACATAGCAACACTTAACGGTCGATATAAGCCTTCCTTCCTGTCCCAGTAACCTGCACGATAAGCAGAAGAAAAAATAGCAGGCAATGATTTAATTCCTGCAACTGTCTGTTTATTGTTTTTGATTACAGTGCCATCATCAACTGTATAATCATGACCAATTGTATTTGCATATAATAACAGAGCCAGCAAAGCACAGAGTAATCCCAGCCATTTATCGCTGATCATTTTAACAGGAGCTGCAGGAGCCTGAGGCTGCTTATCTTTTTTAGTAGTTGGTCTGGCCATAATTTTCAAAAATAACTTAAATCAAAAGAGAACTGCCTGCGATTACTAAAAGATATTTAAGTGTTGTTGTTGAAACCTTTTGCTTTCATAACAGCAGCAACATCATTGGCATCTGCATCGTTAATCTGTTCCAGTTGATGAATAATTGCTGCATGGTTTTTCTCATCCCTGTTCTGACTCATCTTCCATTTACCTTCCAGTTTTTCCACTTTCATTTCAAAACCAACAATACCTTTCATCTGCTTGCGAACATAATCTTCCATGCCTTCCACCGTGATAGGTTTATTTTGCGATGCTTCATAATGATCAGTGAGAATTTTTAGGGAAGCATATAATTCATCACCATCAATAATGCGCATTGTACCGTATACATGAACAGCTATATAATTCCATGTAGGAACGTTTACGTGATCATACCAGGAGGCGCTGATGTAACTATGTGGCCCGTTAAAAATCAACAATGCCTTTTGACCTGAAAGAGATTTCCATTGCGGATTGCCACGTGTCATATGTCCGTGCAGCAGGTGCTTATCATCAGCACTTTTTAACATCACTGGAAGATGTGATGCAAAAGGAATATTGTCAACAACGCTGATCAGTTGCGCAAAACCATTCTTCCTGATAAATTCAAGAATTTCACTCACATCATCATTGCGGTATATTTTAGGAATATACATAATGCTTATTTTTTACAAATATAGATGGCATAAAAAAGTAAGAAAAATTTTTATCCGGAAAGTTTAATATTTTTACGCAACGCTAAAATGGAAGAAAACTCCTCTTTATTTAAATCTTTTTATCAGACACCACTTGGCTGGATGGAAATCCGTTGTACAGAAACTGCAATCACTTATTTATGTTTTACAGATAAGGAAGATCATGTAGAAGAAAATCCTGCTCATCCATTAATACAAACTGCAATTCAGCAACTGAAGGAATATTTTAATGGTTCATTAACAGATTTTGATTTTCCTGTTCAACCTGAAGGAACTGTTTTTCAGGAAAAAGTGTGGGGTTTATTGCAGGATATTGAATTTGGTAAAACACTTTCTTATCTGCAGCTATCCCGTCAGTTTGGTGATGAGAAAGCAATTCGTGCAGTGGGAAGTGCAAATGGCAGAAATCCGATTGCTATTGTGATACCCTGTCATCGTGTAATCGGCAGTGATGGAAGTCTTGTTGGTTATGCAGGAAAGTTATGGCGTAAAAAATGGTTGCTTGATCATGAACATGCAATCATCAGTAAACAATTGCAGATGCAATTTTAATTTTATTTTTCCTTTTCTCTTTTTCTCCGAACTCCGAACTAAACACTCCTAACTTCTAAAGTTAACAACCAGTTAAGAAATCAGCTTTTTTAATGAATGCTTTGTGAAGTTGAGTGCTCATGACGTTTTTCTGACATTCACTACGCACAATAAAATTCAAATTAGCGTTATCAATTCAAACAATATAACGCATTATGAAAAATCAAAGAGAAAAATCAGCAACAAGAAAAAACCTTGTACAAATTCTGAAAAATGTTTCACGCTCTATTCAGTTACCGGAAATCAAAAAAAATATACAGGTGTTGCAGTCTGATGAAAATGACTGGATCTGGCACTACAGCTATTAATTAATAATTGAGAATGAATAATTAATAATGGGTGCTTTCTTAAACTTAATAAATTGTTTTATTTGAATCAAGAGTAAAACAATAGTTACTATTATAAAATGAACATAAATCAAAATAATAAATCAATTATTAATTGTTAATTTTTAATTATTCATTTTACTTTTCCTATCCACGAAATTAATCCCTGAAAATAATTTTCCTGGTCGTCGTAAAAACACATATGACTACCATTTTCACAAAACAAAAAAGAACCGTTCTTTACTTCTTTTGAAATCCATTCCATGTGAGCCGGATCCATTGTATCATATTTAGCACCGATTGAAAGTGTGGGTACAGTAATATTCTTCATTACATTTTTTCGTTCCCAGTTTTCCAGCTTACCGGAAATACCAAATTCACTAGGTCCCTGCATCGTAACATAAAATCCACTGTTTAATTTACTGAACGAACGTTGAACGGGTTCCGGCCATTCAGCAACAGGAATTCTGCAAATGTGCTGTGCATAATAATTCGGCATCAGCAATTCCATGTAACGTGGATTTGAATAATCATTATTTTTTTCAATCAAACGAATGGAGTCAACAACAGCAACAGGCATAGTTTTCGACAAAACATCATCTGCATATTTATCATATTCCGAAGCACTGCACATCATATCAGAAATAATTAAACCTTTCAAATGTGACTGATATTTCAATGAGTATTCAATTGCTACAATTCCACCCCATGAATGTCCTAACAGAAAGAAATTAGATTCATCAAGGTGCAGTGCTTTTCGAACCTGTTCAATTTCATCTGTACATCTTGCAAGATCATATAAAGAGGTATCATTGGGATGATCACTGTTACCACAATCCAATTGATCATAATATATAAATTCAATTCCTGCTGCAGGAAGAAAATTTTCAAAGCATTCAAAGTATTCATGAGTTAATCCCGGACCACCATTAACAAGTAAAACTTTTACTGAAGGATTATTTCCAATTGTTTTTGTCCATACTTTAAAATCACCTTTCAAAGTATTTATAGTGATCATCTCCACACCTCCATTTTGAATTCCGTTACTATGTTTTGTAAAGTATGATGCTGGTGGCATGCAGGAATTCTGCTGATGATCTGAATTGCAGCTTACAATTACCAGGAAGATTGCTGTCAGCAAATGAACGGATGTTTTCATTACAGGAATATTTAATGTAAACGTATGCAATTCCTTAGTAAAGTACAAAAAGGCCACAGGGAGCTGCAGCCTTTCTTAAAACCGAAAACATTAATTCCTTAATAGTAAAAAATCATTCTATATTAAAAGACGTTTATGTATTGTAAAAGGTTGCATTGCATGTTAAGGTCATGATTAAACCTGTTAAAGAGTTTAAATCTCCTGTTCAGAAAAATTTTTATTCTTATATGTTTCAGGATTAATAGATTTGTTTTGATAAATAAAACATCCTTCCTATGAAAAGATTTTTAACCCGCTTTATGATTATTCTCACTCTTGGTTTTTCAAAAGCTTCATCAGCACAGAATTTTACTGTTGTGGATTCAGTACCGGAAGGTGCTTATGGTAATGCTGCCTGGGGCGATTTTAATAATGATGGCTTCAAAGATCTTTGTTATATCAGTCAGGTGTTGCCAAATGCTGCATGTAAAATTTTTACTTTCAACGGAACTTCTTTTTCTGAGATTATTCAACAACTTCCTATGTTATATAATGCCGGTGTTTGCTGGGGTGATCTTAATAATGATGGTTTTGATGATCTTGTTGTTAATGGAGCAGATTCCACAATTTCCGGGTCTACATTTATCTATCAAAGTCTTGGTAACGGAACATTTATTCCTATGCCGAATACAATTCCAGGTCTGAGTGCAGGAAGTGTGGATGTGGCAGATTATAATAACGATGGATGGAAGGACATTGCAGTTACAGGGATGAATGATTTTGGTGTAGAGAAAGCCTTTATATATAAGAACAATGGTAGTTTTGTTTTTACAGATGTGAACGCTTCACTTGCAGGTGTTCATTTCGGAGAAATAAAATGGGGTGATTTTAATAATGATGGATTGAAGGATCTTTTAATAAATGGTATTGGCAGTTTTGATTTTAGAGCCAGGATTTACCAAAATATGGGACAGGATACTTTTCAGTTGCTGAATATATATATGAAAGGAAGTGGTGGTACAGCAGACTGGTGCGATTTCGATCATGATGGATGGCAGGATGTTTTGATTTCAGGATATGACAGCACATCTACAGGAAATTTTATTGAACTGCATCATAATAATCATAACAACACATTCAGTATTGTTACTTCCGGATTGCCTGATTTTGGTGAGCCTGTTTCGCTGGATATTGCTGATTTTAATAATGACAGCCTGGAGGATATTTGCTTTATGGGAGGATCAACTGCATTTCCCATTACCGGTTCCGCATTAAGTTTTAACCAGGGGAATAGCCTTTTTCTTTCTCAGCCTTTTCTAAGTGGGAATATTACAAACTGTATTGTTTCTGCTGCTGATTACGACAATGATGGTGATGTTGATCTTTTCTTTGGAACTTATTTTTTAAGGAATGATGGTGTTACCGGAGTGGAAGAAAATGACAGGTCTGCATCTGTATCCATCTATCCCAATCCTTCCAATGATCTCATCCATGTAAGTTCATCTATATCATTTGAAGAAGTGGAAGTGTATACAATGGTTGGTGAAAAATTAAAGAGTGTTGGAAGTAATGAAAGGGAATTGACAATAAATGCAAAAGAGATTCCTGCAGGAAATTATATAGTACGAATTAACAGTAAAGAGGCTGTTGCTGTAATGAAAAAAATAACAATAATCCGTTAAGATCAGGTCATCAATTATTCTTAATCAGTTTGAAAGTCTGATTTTTATTCTGTGTTTTCAGATGTAAAAGGAAAACTCCATTCGACAACTTAGAAATATTTATTGATGAGTCGTCATTGATTTTTCCGGAGAAAAAAATTCTACCTGAAACATCTGTAATCTCATAGTCCTGGATTAACTCTTCTGATTTCAGGTAAATTATTTCAGATGCAGGATTTGGATAAAAAGAAATGGAAGTTATTTTGTTTTCATTAACAGAGATAGATATACCAAGTCCTGTGGATGAAATATCAGTTACCCTCATTACTGAACCAGTCCATACACTGTTTCTATATTCATCAACTTTAATGGCCATTGCCCCAATAGCAATAACAGGAGGAGTAAAATAAACAGTGCCGGTGGAAGGATCTATTGTTGCAGGAGGCATATATAGAAGAAAATCAAATGGTGAATTGGGTGGAGTGTATATATAATTAATTCCTGTTTGAGAAATAGTATCAAAAGACATTAAAGGGATTATTGAATAGACCATAGAGTCGCCGTCTGGCTCAGTTGCAAATGATTGAAGCATTACAGGAACGGTAACACAAAATTGAAATTCAGGATTAGAAGTAAAATCAGGAAGATGGTTATTCAAGCCGGGCTGTATATTTATATATGCCTCCACGTAATCATGTTCAGGAAAAGAAGAGTTTCCTTGCCAATCCACTCGGTAAAATTTATATACACCTGACTGTGGTAGATTTATAGTATCCTGAAAAATATATTCTTCATGTCCGAAACCTCCTGCACAATTTGTAGTAGTATTTAATTGACAAAGTGTAGTTGCCCACAAAGTTGGAGAAGAATGGGTCATTTTAATTTGGCCGGAAAAAACACCATTAATATTGTATTTGACCTCTACGGAATCAGGAGCAGAAATACCAGAACAATTGCGATAAAAAATATATTTGACAATGTAGTTATTCCCTGAACCCGCATATTTAACTGTCAGTGATGCCCCTTCCCAATGACTGGCATTAACATCAAAAGCGATTAGTAAAAAAACAAAAAACAGATATTTTATCTTAAGCATGGGAATAAAATTAAGTATGTTAGATTAAGAAGTGAATGTCAATTTGATTTAACTTGCCTGTTCGTTTGTTTTGTTTGTGTGGAGCGAAGAAAAAACAATCTATTCTTTAATGTGTTTATAGCATTATAGGAATTTCTGATTTTATTACGAAGTACAATCTGACTAAACGGACGCAAATAATAGCGGTAAGGTTGCAGCAGACAGATCAAACTCACTAGTGGAATAATCCATAAAAGCAAAAAGCCACCCTCATCAGGATGGCTTATCAATATTAAATGTCTTGATACTTGATACTTATGTCTTGATACTTTTTCCTATCCGCTCAATGCTTCAGCACCAGCAACAATTTCTAAAATTTCATTGGTGATAGAAGCCTGACGTGCTTTGTTGTAACTGATCTTAAGATCACGAATCAATTCTCCTGCATTATCAGTTGCTTTGTTCATGGATGTCATACGTGCACCATGTTCAGATGCATGTGAATCAAGTAATGCTTTATATAACTGAATCCGGATACTCTTTGGAATAAGTTCTTTTACAATTTCTGATTTTCCTGGTTCGAATATATAATCAGTACTTACCTGTTTTTTCTGATTTTTTGAATCAGCAGTCTGCATGGGCAACATCTGTTCAGCCTGAACAAACTGTACTGCAGCATTTTTAAACTGATTATAAACCACGATCACTTTATCAAATTTACCATCTTTAAAATCTAACATGATTTTTGTGGCAATAGCAGATGCTGCTTCGAAATTGAGTGCTGCAAAAATCTCATTATGATGACCCAGAAAAAGATCTTTTGATTTGGAATAATAATCACTTGCTTTTTTACCGATTGCAAGCACTTTTACTCCACCTTCTTTTAGCTGTGCAGCATAATCATCGTGAATCAGTTTATTGGTTGCACGGATGATATTACTGTTAAAGGCACCTGCTAATCCTCTGTTGGAATTGATTGCAACGATAAGCACATTTTTCACTTCCCGCACCACAGAAAATTCACCGCCATCATTGCTTTCAGAAGATGCAGAAACATTCTCCATTATTTCTTTCAGCTTGTTAGCATAAGGACGCAATTGTGTGATCGCATTCTGTGCACGACGAAGCTTGGCAGCACTCACCATCTTCATTGCTTTGGTGATCTGCTGTGTGCTGCTTACAGAAACAATTCTTAAACGGACTTCTTTTAAATTGGCCATGATATTAATTCAGAATGTAGAATGCAGAATGCAGAATTGGCATACTGCTGAATTATGAATTTAAATTTTTCTTCGTTGCATTGATAATAGATACTAATAAGCTTATAATTTCCTGGAGTTCTTTTCTTAGTCTTTCTTCGATCTTAAATACCTTCCTGTCAATTATATCAAACCAGTAACAAGTTTCATCCGCTTCTTTTAAAGCTATGCTCATTTTGTTGATGAAATCCGGTTTAGATACGGCTCTTTGTGCCTCCCTGACATTTGCTCCAATACTACTTCCGCTTCTTGCAACCTGCTTTGCTAAAACAAATTTCTTTTTTTCAATCAACTTATCTTCCAGATCCTGAATATCGCATGCAAATTCAAAAGTTTTTGTAAGAATAACATTATCCTTTTCCATGAAACTTTAATTCTGCATTCTACATTCTGAATTCTGCATTCATTTATTACATTGAGTATTTCTTTACTAAATCTTTTGCAACTTTTTCAAGTTCACCTGTGATGCTGTCATTAATAACACCTTTCTTTAATTGCTCCAGTACTGATTTATGTTGAGCTTTTAATATGTTAAGGAAGTCGGATTCAAAATCTTTTACTTTACGAAGAGGCACATCTCTCAATAAACCTTTCGTTCCAAGATATATAATAGCAACCTGCTCTTCAACAGGGAATGGTGTGTATTGTGGTTGCTTTAAGATTTCTACGTTCCGTGCTCCTTTGTCTATTACTGCTTTTGTAGCAGCATCGAGATCAGAACCAAACTTTGCAAATGCTTCCAGCTCGCGGTATTGTGCCTGATCAAGCTTTAATGTACCGGCAACTTTTTTCATTGATTTAATCTGCGCATTTCCTCCAACACGTGATACAGAAATACCCACGTTAATTGCAGGACGAACTCCAGCATTAAATAAGTTTGCTTCAAGAAATATCTGTCCGTCAGTAATAGAAATTACATTCGTTGGAATATATGCTGAAACGTCGCCAGCCTGTGTTTCAATAATTGGTAATGCTGTTAATGATCCACCGCCTTTTACTTTTCCTTTTAATGATTCAGGAAGGTCATTCATCTTGGAAGCTATACCATCATCTTTAATAATTTTTGCAGCACGCTCAAGCAAACGGCTGTGTAAATAAAATACATCACCAGGATATGCTTCACGTCCCGGAGGTCTTCTTAAAAGAAGAGAAA